>JAJPHU010000182.1 GCA_021325115.1 Planctomycetota bacterium
CTTCACCATCACCAACGGGGCTACTTTTGCCACGACCGGTAACCTCAGCAACAGCGGCGCTCTGATTATCGGGCCGGACAGCAAGCTCACGGTCAAAGGGAATTACACACAGACGGGCGGCGCTACGCTCGACATCGAGCTTGGAGGGGCCCCGGCGAGCGGGCACTTCGGCCAGTTGGTTGTCACAAATTCTGCGTCCTTGGCCGGAATGTTTCTATCTCAGTTGGTGAACGGCTACACTCCCGCGGCCGGCGATAGTTTCACCGTCGTCACCACCGGCGGCTCCAGCGGCAGTTTCTCGCCCGTGTACTTGCCGCAAACGGTCAACGCCGCCTTCCAGGCGAGCTTCGCCAGTAACAGCATCGTTCTGAATGCTCAGGCAGCCACGTTGACGCCCACGACCGTGACCTTGACCTCCAGTGCTCCCAACGGAGCTAACTGGGGCGATCAGACGACCTTTACCGCGACGGTGACGCCGACCACGGGGTCGGGCACACCCACCGGGTCGGTGCAGTTCGTGGTCGATGGTACCACCTTCGGCACTCCGGTTCCTCTAACCAACGGCAGTGCCAGCTTCACGACCTCCCTGGAGCTTGGTCAGCATACCATCACTGCTTTCTATCTCAGCGATAACACGACGTTTGCCAACAGCGACGACAGCGCCAATCCGTTGACCCAGATTATCAACCTGGGTTCGACCCCGCCGCTGGTTGTCCAAGTCGGTTATGCCGATGGTCTTCGTAGCAACGGCTTTTTCCCCAACCCCTGGGACGGTTCGCCGAATACCATCTTTGTCGGCAACAATGACACCCCCGATAGCGGGGCCATCCTCATCACCAACAACAGCAACGCCCCCATCACGATCAATGACGTGACCGTAGTCGTAGCTGGTGTGCCCTTTGACCTTTGGGGGAGCAACGTGGTTCCGGCTGGCGGGAACCTAATCCTGACACAGACAAATGGGGAGAACTTTGATACCAGCGATGAACCACACGGTGGCTACAATGGCGGCCAGCTGCCGTACCCAGAGACTTATCCCGATGGCGAGACAGCTCATGCCTCGCATATCGACATCACAGTTAATGGCGTGCTGTTGCCGGATTTTCTGGATACCGGGCATGTCCTAACGACGGGCGGCTCGGACCTCGCCGCCGGCGGTCTCAATGAGTCGCAGAATTGGCGGCTCATCGGCACGACAGGCATCAGCAATCCCGGGGGCACGGCGGCCTTGGTCGTTGTCACGGATAATCTGCCGGCGTCCGGGTACAATGTCGATCCGGCGACCATCAGTCCAGCGCCCTCGTCGTCCTCGTCATCACAGGTGGTATGGAACAGTCAGGTTCTCCAGGGTGTCGCTCCCAGCCAATTCCAGGTCAGCGGCACCGTGACCGACATGGCCCCCGGCGAAGTGCGACAAGTCAGCACGGGCAGCACCGTTGCCGTGACCACCACGGCCAACACTGGCCAGAAAATCACCAACACCATCTCTTTGCCGCCGCTCATTGTGGCGGCCGAACACATCATCAGCTTGTCCCCGCCCGTGCAGACCGCCGACCGCAACAGCACCGTCACCTACACCGTGACGCTGACCAATCCGCTACCCACGGCCCAGACCTACACACTTACAACCGAAGGACTCGACGGCTTTGGGGTCAACTTGGCTTCGAGCGTCACGGTGGCGGCGGGTCAATCCGTTACCACGCCATTGACTGTTACCGTGCCGGCTGGAGCAATCCCCGGAACACAGGCATTTGAGGTTCGGACCACGACCGCGGCGGGTGCCTCCGATTCCGTCGAAGGGCAACTCACGGTCCAGTCCCAAGTCGATGTTCCATCCCTGGCCGTCAACATGACGATGACGCCCACGAAAGCCTCGGCGGGGCAGGGTGACTCGGCCGTCTATACTCTCACGCTCACCAACGTCGGCGATGCCACGGATACCTACACGCTGTCCGGCTCGTTCCCCAAGGGCGTCACCGCCAGTTTCTCGCAGCCGACCATCACCGTGCCGCCGGGGGCGAGCAACTTCCGCGACGTGACGCTGATTCTGACGCCGCAAGTAGGCACGGCCATCGGCGATGATCCGTTCACGGTGACAGCCACGTCCACGACCGATTCGTCTATCACGGCCACGGCCAATGGCACGCTCACGGTGCTTTCCAACGGCGTCAGCGTGAGCCTTACGCCGCCCTCCGCTGCTCCGGGCAGCACCTTCCAATTGAAAGTAACCAACACCGGCCAGACGACGGACACCTTCAACCTGGCCCTGGGTGGGCCGGCGGCGCTGGTGGCGAAACTGGCCACAACTCAAGTGACGCTGGCGGCCGGCGCCTCGCAGACGGTGGATATCATCACGGGGGCAGTCAACTTCGCTGTGCAGGGGCCGCTCAACCTGACCGCCACGGCCACATCGCAGACCAACCCCGCGGCAACCAGCCAAGCCACCGCCGCCCTCATGATCCCGGCCACGACAGGCCTGACGGCCAACGCTACTCCCTCTGTTCAAATCGTCCCTATTAACGGCACCACCTCATTCTTGGTGCTGGCCAATAACACCGGCAATAGCGAAGACGCTTACACAGCAACCATCACCGGAACCAGCGGGCCGATCAGCGCCAACCTGGTCGATCTGAATGGATCGCCAACGCAGAACATTCCGCTGTTCCGATTGCCGGGCTTATCCACTGGCGCTCTGTTGCTGCAAGCCGACCTGACGGGAAACAAGTCGGGCACCGTCACGGTGCAGGTACAGTCGTTGACCGACCCCACTCGTACGGCATCCGTCACGATGACAGTGAATCCCGTCCTGCCGCCGCCTCCTCCGCCTCCGCTGCCTCCCTCTCCCCCGCCTCCGCCGCCTCCGCTGTCTGCTCCCGTGCTGGTGGGACTCAGCTCGGCCTTCAATGCTCAGGGACAGTTGGCCACCGTTGCCCTGCTCTCTAATGGCGACCTTTACCTGTTGCTACCGGGCTTTAGCGGCCGCATCGATACCGGCATTCGGGCCGCCAATCTCTACACCGACGCTCAAGGCAATTTCGGTTTGATTATCGTCTTGCAGGGGAACGGGGCCACCTTTGCTCTCGACTCGACCGGGACCTACTTCTTAGGTTCCGGTCTGCTCAATGTCAGTGCAGCCTTCAACGCGGGCGGCCAAGGAGTTGTCGTAGACACCGCGCAATCGCTGCAAACATTGATTTTTGCGTCGAACTTAACCTCGGCGGCTTGGCTCAACCTTGGAAGCATCATCAATGTCTTCGCCGACAGTGGCGGGCAGATCGGTGCCGATATCATTGCCCTTCCCAATGGCATACTGATTCAGCTTGATTCCGACGGTGCCAGCATCCTGCCTTCCGGAGTGGTAGACGCCACGACGGCATTTAGTCCCTGGGGTTGGTCTGTGCTCGACCTGGTAATGAACAATGGCCAAGGGCTGCTCCTTACCCCTGCCGGTCAGCTCGACGTGAGCCAGCTTCTGGCGAACCTTCCCGCCAATTCGTCGTTTTCTCTTTTGGAGGCTTTGTTCAGTTCGCTGGGCAATCTGGCGTTGCTCGTGGACCAGCCTAACGCGCCACCAGTCTTCGCGTTAACGGAACAACTGCTCGTTGATCTGAACACATTAGCTGCGGACGTAAAGTCGGCCTCGATGCAGCCGTCGACCGGATTGTCGCCGTCACTGGGGGCCGACAGGGCCCGGCTGATGACCGACCTCGCTGCCGATCCGCTGTCTGCTGTGCTGTCCGACTTCTTGGCGGCGGTATGGCAATACGATTTGTCTCGGGGCGTCTAAATTTCCTGAGTCGCCGTTGCTCTGGCCATGCCGTCCTGTTACATTCGCCCTTTGCGGCCCGCTGCACAGAGCCGCGACCGGAAAGGAGCGGTTGATGCATCCAACCATTCCCTTCCCATCGCGGCTCGGATAGACGCCGTAAGCGATCCCCAAGGAAGGAGCGAATTATGAAATGCCTCGTCACCGGCGCCGCCGGGTTTATCGGCTCGCATCTGTGCGAGCATCTGTTGCAAAATCATCATACCGTCGTTGGCCTCGACGCTTTTATCCCGTATTATCCACGTGCTATCAAGGAAGCCAACCTCGCTCGCTTTTGCAGTCATCCCGGGTTCTCGTTTCATCCGCTTGATCTGCGTAGCGATCCGCTCGATGCCGCACTGTCCGGCGTGGAGGCGATCTTTCACCTCGCCGCCATGCCCGGCTTGACGCGCAGCTGGACCGACTTCGAGCTGTACGAAAGCTGCAATCTCCAGGGCACGCAACGGTTGCTCGAAGCAGTGCGAGGGCTATCGAGCTTACGGCGTTTTATCTACGGCTCGACTTCTTCGGTTTATGGGCGCTACGGCTCCGGCGATGAGACTCTGCCGTTGCGGCCCATCTCGCCCTATGGCGTGACCAAATTAGCGGCAGAGAACCTGTGCCGTGCGTATGCCGATGAGTGGGGGTTGCCTCTGGTGGTGCTGCGTTATTTCTCTGTCTATGGGCCGGGTCAGCGGCCGGACATGGGTTATTACCGCTTCATCGAGGCGTTGCTTACCGGCCAGCCGGTGATCGTTCACGGCGACGGTCTGCAATCGCGCGGCAACACCTACGTCAGCGATTGTGTGGCGGCAACGGCGGCGGCGCTGCAAGCGCCTCTCGGGGAGGTTTACAACGTCGGTGGCGGGGAGACGGCCAATGTGTGGGAGATCCTCGGCAAGCTCGAACGTCTCCTTGGCCGCAAGGCCGGGGTACGGCGTGAGCCGGCCCGCCGCGGCGATCAGCGCGTCACCGCTGCTGATACCACGAAGCTGTGGCGTCATCTCGGTTGGCAGCCGCGTGTCGGACTGGATGAGGGATTGGCACGGCAAGTCGAATGGCAGCAGGGCCATGGGCAACGACAGGCGGCATAAGTCCGATCTGTAGATGGGGTATCCGGCACCGAATAATACGGAGAAAATCAAGAGTTGTTTCGTTAGACTGAATAAACCCAGATGCAAAAATCTCATGAAGCCGAGCATCTCGATGGAAACCACGGCATTTCCCGCCTGCGTTTGCGAATAGCGTATGGAGCGATGCTGATTGCGGCAGCCGTGCTGTTTTTTGTCCTCGATACCTGGGGAAAGGAGCTTGTGGCACCGGCCACCGAGCCGGCCGCAGAGCCGGGAGCCGCAGTGCCGGCAAGCAAAGCCGACGCCCTGGTTCACCTCCTCATCGCCCTGGCAGTCGTCCTGATCGCTGGCCGGCTGCTGGGCCGGTTGTTCTATTACCTCGGCCAGCCGCCCGTCATGGGCGAGGTTGTAGCCGGTATCCTTTTGGGGCCCTCGCTGCTCGGCGAGGTCTGGCCGGCGGCCGCCGCCTTCATCCTGCCCTCCTCTCTCGCGCCCAACCTGGCTGTTGTCTCCCAGCTGGGCGTGATTCTGTACATGTTCTTGGTCGGCCTGGAATTAAACCTCGGCGTGCTGCGCCGGCAGGCCCATGCCGCCGTGGTCATCGCGCATACCAGCATTGTCGTGCCCTTCCTGCTCGGCGTCGCCTTGGCTCTCCTCCTCTATCCTCGCTTCGCCGGCCATGCTGTGGCCTTCACCCCTTTCGCCCTGTTTGTCGGCATTGCCTTGTCTATCACCGCCTTCCCGGTGCTGGCTCGCATCCTCACCGATCGACAGATGCAGCGCACGCCCTTGGGCATCCTCGCCCTGGGATGCGCCGCCATTGGCGATGTGACCGCTTGGTGTCTCTTGGCCTTTGTGGTCGGCGTCGCTCAAGCCAAGCTTGGCGATGCCCTTGTCACTCTTGCCCTGGCTGCGGCCTACATCGCGTTGATGTTCCTTGTCGTACGGCCGATCGCTTTCCGCTTCCTGGCTCATTTCGAGAAACCCCCTTTGCCTCGCGGATTGACGGCCTTGATCTTCGCGGCCCTCCTCTTGTCCGCTTTGGCCACGGAAGCCATCGGCATCCATGCTTTGTTCGGAGCGTTTCTGCTCGGTGCTATCATCCCGCATGACAGCGTCCTGGCGCGGACCTTCCTCAGTAACCTGGAGGATCTGGTGACCGTGCTGCTCCTTCCTGCTTTCTTCGCCTTCACGGGCATGCGCACGCACATCGGTCTGGTTTCAGGGATGGAGCAATGGTTGATCTGTGGGCTGATTATCGTCGCTGCCACGGTCGGCAAGGTGGGCGGAACCTTGTTCTCGGCTCGTCTTGGCGGCCTGGGCTGGCGTAACGCCACCGCTCTGGGGCTGCTGATGAACACCCGCGGCCTGATGGAGTTGATTGTATTGAACATCGGTCTCGATCTGAACGTGATTTCGCCACCGCTGTTTGCCATGATGGTGTTGATGGCCGTGGCAACGACGATGGCGACAGCGCCGCTGCTGCAACTGCTGCATCCGAAGAATGCCGAACCGTAAATTGCAGCAAGTCCGTACCGTTTGGGCATTGCAACAGATTGGCACATCCGGAAAGGATCACCGCCGGCATCCCCTTCCACTTGGCTCCCGCAAAAAAACGTTCGCTCTTACGGTTCCAGCTGGTATTTTCTTCTCTTGCCGGTAGCCCAGCGGCGGGCGAGAATGATTTCATTCCGCAACGATCCCCGCTCTTTCCACAGGAGTTTTCCATGACCACAGCAACTACCACGGCGACGCTTCGTCGCCTATACATCGACGGCACATGGTGCGAAGCGGACAACGGCGGCACCTTGGGCGTCATCAATCCGGCCACGGAAGAAGTGATCGCTGAAGTCGCTTACGGCGGCCGAGCCGAGACACGCCGCGCTTTGGAAGCCGCCCAGCGTGCCCTGCCTGCCTGGATGAAATTGACCGCCTGGGACCGCGCCAAAATCCTCAAAAAGACCGCCGAATTGATGCGCGAGCGCGCCGATGCCATCGCGCGCACGCTGACAATGGAACAAGGCAAACCACTGGCCGAATCCAAGGCTGAGGTGCTGCACTCCGCCGATACCTTTGAATGGTTCGCCGAAGAAGGCAAACGTGCCTATGGCCAGGTCATTCCCCACTCAATCCCCGGTAAACGCCATATCACAGTCAAGCACCCCGTCGGCGTGGTAGCGTCGATTAGTCCATGGAATTTTCCGGTGACGCTGCAAGCACGCAAGATCGCTCCCGCCCTGGCGGCCGGCTGCACTGTGGTCTGCAAGCCGGCCAGCCAGACGCCGTTGTGCCTCATACAAGTCTTTGAGTGCATGATTGAAGCGGGGTTGCCGCCCGGCGTTGCTAACCTTGTCGTGGGTCCCGCTCAGGAGATCGGCGATGAATTTCTGGAAAACCCCATCTGCCGCAAGATCAGCTTCACCGGCTCCACCGAAGTGGGCAAGCAGATCATGCGCGGCTGCGCCGAACACATCAAGCGCGTCAGCCTGGAGTTGGGCGGCCATGCCCCGTTCATCGTCTTCCCGGACGCCGATCCGGAAGTCGGCGCCAAGATTGCCGTTACCGGCAAGTTCCGCAACAACGGTCAAGTGTGCATCGCACCCAGCCGTTTCTATGTCCACAAAGATGTTGAGAAGAAGTTTACCGAAGCCGCCGTCGAGTTCGCCCGCGCTTTGAAACTCGGCAACGGTCTGGAACCCGGCGTTGAAGTCGGCCCCATGTTCGAGAAGAAAGCGATGCAGCAAACGATCGACCTGGTTGAAGATGCCCGCCGGCGCGGCGCCAAGATTCTCACCGGCGGCAAACGCAGCGATCGTTTCGAGAAGGGTTATTTCTTCGAGCCGACGGTGTTGACCAACGTCTCCGGCGAGCTACGCATGATGACTGAGGAGCCATTTGCCCCGGTGATGCCGCTGTTGGATTTCAGCAAGCTCGATGATGTGATTCGCGCTGCCAACAATACGCGCTATGGCCTGGCCGCTTATGTCTTCACCAACGATTTGACGGTGGCCTGGCGGATGGCCGAGGGCTTGGAAGCGGGCATCATCGGCATCAATGATCCTGTACCGGCGACACCGCAGTGTCCGTTCGGCGGCATGAAAGAAAGCGGCCTGGGCCGTGAATTGGCCCACGAAGGACTGGAGGCGTATCTGGAAACGAAGTACGTGTCGTTCAAGCTGCGCGAAGGTTAGCCGTTCCTCGCCTAATGAGCCGGAAGTAACGGATGGTCTCCCGTTGTTCAGGATGAGCAGACATTTCCCTCCCCCTGGTGGGGGAGGGGTCAGGTGGGGGGTAGAACTCCTTGGCCCATACACTCCCGCCATGCAAGCCGGACGGGCGGACCATCCGTGAACCGTGGCAGAAGGGATTCGAGAGGGGGTCCGGGCAGGCGAAGAGGCCCAGGTTTTGTAGAATTGGGCGCCCGTATCTTGACATACACACAGCACTGAAACAGTGCCCGTTCATTTTTCCTGTCACAATGACAGCACCTCAAGCCAGTCTGGCAGGCGCCGAGCAAGGAATGAAGCGTGCGGCGAGGGGAGCTTGATTTTGCCGCGAACATATGGTCTACTGATATAAGCAGTTAGGTCGTTTGCTTGTTGTCCGCAAGCTAGCGGTACGGCTTTTGCTAACAACCTTTTAGCTCTCCCCCAGGGGGAGTGGATCCTTCCGTGGTCGTGCCGCCGGCTTAGGTCAGGACTTGAGGAACGGCCAGAGAGGTGAGCGGCATGAAGGCAACATTCCCAGAGCGCGATTATTCGATCCTTATCGCCGATGATGACACCAACTGTCGGCAAGCCTTGCGCGACATCATGGGAGCCGAAGGTTTCCGTACGTTCACGGCATCATGCGGCGAGGAGGCGCTCGATATTGTCCGGGAAAAGGACGTGCATTTGGCCCTTTTGGACATGCACATGCCGACCCTGACGGGCTTGGAGACGCTGCAATTGGCGCGGCAGATCAAGAGCATGTTACCGGCGATCCTCATCACCGGCGACTTCAATGAGGGGCTGATTCGGCAAGCCTGCCAGTTGCACTTTTACAGCGTCATTCCCAAGCCGATCAACAAAAACGTGGTGTTGTACACCGTGTTGCGCGCTCTGGCCGGCGCCTACGGGCGACGCTAGTTGCAGCCAGTTCACGGATTGGGTGATGGGATGGGATTGGTTCTTCAACTTCAAAGGAGCACAACGGATGACAGTTGTACCGTTGAATGACAAGATCGTGGTCAAACGTCTCGAAGCCGAAGAGAAGACAGCCGGTGGCATCGTGCTGCCGGACACGGCCAAAGAGAAGCCGCGGCAGGGCAAGGTACTCAGCCTCGGCGATGGCAAACGCTTGGAGAACGGCCAACGGGCCCCCTTCCAGGTTAAGGAAGGCGATCGCGTCTTGTTCACTTCTTACGCCGGTAATGAAGTGACCATCGACGGCGAAGAATTGCTCATCATGACTGAGGACGATATCCTCGCTGTGGTGGAGTAAGCAGCGCGAACAAAGCCGAAGGAGCCGGAAACGTAA
>JAJPHU010000130.1 GCA_021325115.1 Planctomycetota bacterium
CACAGAGAAAAACACAAAGAAACAACAAAAAGATCAAATCGCGAGAGGGGAATTCACATCGTTCCCTGGAGTTTTTCTTTTTTCCTTTTCTGTGTTTCTCTCTGTGCCTTCTGTGGTTAATTAATTTTTGAGCAAGCGCCAGAAGAGCACCACGCCCATCAAACCGATGACGGCATCAGCGCCCCAAACCAGCGGGACTATGTTGAATTTGCCTTCCTTGGCCATGCCGGTGCCGCACAACATCAACGGATAATAGACAAAAACGATCGGCAAAAAGCAAGTAATGAAAGAGCTGAGATAATCGCTGCGGCTGAACCAGATACCCACCGGACAACCGACCAGGATGAAAAACAGACACCCCAAACTCAGGGCCGGACGCATCTGCAATTCCACATTCAGGGCCACAATCTCTTGCTGGGCCTGATTAATTTTGTTCTTACAGGATTCCAAATAGTGGGGAAGGGATTCCGTCTCGCCGAGAAGATGCTTCCAGGTAAGGAATTTGGTAGCATTCACTTTAATGTCGTTAATCTCCTTGTGCAGCTGTACTCGTCGATCGAGGATCTCTTGCCAGGTCAGATCGCGCGGCCGGGGCTGAGTCTGTTTGCCGAAGTCTTTGGGCAATTCCACAGTCAGCGGTTTGTCTTCCAGAACGCCGCTGGAGCTGTCGCCCCAGACAACGCAATGCTTGACCAGCACGTCCACCTGTCCCTGCGATGGTCGCACTTGCAGTTCGGCCTCACGGGCATGGGCCACCCAATCGATCGTCCCATGCGCATCTTTGCGCTTGAAGATCGGTTCGATCAACTTTTTGTCCTTCACTCCCTTGACGAAGATCTGGTAAGGGAAGGAGGGGAAGCGAATTTCGTGATGTTTTTTGAGCAGAGAATAGAGAAGCTCCTGAGCGTCGTTAAAGACCATGGCGCGGAGCAGATAGTGAGTATAGGGAATGATACGGTAATATAAGCCCATTGTGGCCGCGCTCATAGCCAGGCCGAGGAGGATGCCAGGGCGGACCACAGTGAGAGCGTTGATGCCGGCCGATTTGATGGCGAGGATTTCATTGTCGGCGGAGAGGCGGCCGTAAACGACGCAGGTAGCGAACAAGGTGGTAGCCGGAATGGTATAAGGCAAGGTGCTAGGCACCAGCAACGGGATAGCAGCGAGAATCTGCGCCGGGCCGAGACCTTGCTGGGATGCCTCGGCGATGATGCCAGCCATGAGCAGGATGCCGGTGATCCCCACCAAGGACATCAGAAAGACCTTGGTAAGCTCCCACAAGATCATCCGTTGCAGGATGGAGCCAAACACGGCAACCTCCCGAAGGTGACAAGGTGACAGGGTGACAAGGTGATACGCACCGTTGTCGTAAGATCGGCTCCATTCGGTGTAGAACTTTATGACATTATCTGACTATCTGCATGGACTTTCCTGATTTATCTCCTCTTGTTGCCTTGTCATCCGCAGTCACGATTTCCCCAACACTTTTTTGATCGGTTCGACCACACCGGGGAACGGCTCTTTCTCGAAGCGTGGCGAGGTGATTTTGCCGCGCAGCTTGATCTTGAGGAGTTGATCGCTGCCGGCTTGCAGCAGATCGCTGAGGCCCGGCGGCAGCATCTGCGGCACGCGGCCCCAATCGGCGCTGAAATCGAGATTAAGATTGCTGCCATCGAGATGGAGCGTACCTTGGCCACGCAAACTGATGGCGTTGCCGATCAGATCGATGCCATGAACATGCATTTGCGGACCTTCAATGCCGAAAATCATTCGCGCCTGCTCGAAGGCCGTGTTATCCGGCATGCGCAGACCGAGCGCCTTGAGCAAACCCAGAAGCAAAGGCAGCCGATACATCTTGCCGTGCGCTACCTCAATGCGGCCGTTGCCTCGCAGTCCGCTCAGGTCGGCACCTTCGCCGATCAGATGCAGTGAAGCACGGGCCGGTCCCTGAAGTTGAGCATCGGGACCGAGATGATTGTGCTTGCCGAACTGTTCCAGTTGTATGTGCAAGGCGTCGAGCTTCACTTCGTAGCGCATCGGCGAGCCGAACGTGAAACGCGCCTCGCCGCCGATGAAGCCGCCGAAGAGATTGGCCTTGAGATCATACAGCGATAAAGTGTCCGGTGTTTCGGGGACTGTTTCGAGACGACCCTGCAATTGCGTGAACGGCTGGCCGAGGATGGTGGCTCGCTCGAGAACAGCATGCCCGCTGACACGCTCCAGCTGCCGACCGTTGTAATGGCCATTGCACCAAATGACGCCGTCCACATCGTTGATCTCCACGCCTGCCTGAAAGGATTGCTGACGCAGAGAGGCACCGCCTTTCCACCAAATCTTCATCGCTTCTCCGGGCGTCGCCGGGGCATCCACAACCAGTTCCTTGGTCTGGACATAAAGCGGTTTGCGAAATTGCAACGGCTCCAGGCCGCGCCGCAAGACTGGATGCAAAGCACGCAGGAATTCTTCATCGGGTAGCAGCTCGTCGCCGCTAATATCCATGAACCAACCTGTGAAGCCGCCCGCCGGTTTGAGGACGATGACGGCATCTTTCAATCCCAGCCGGCAGTTCCCGTGTTTGGCACGGACATCCTTGACGTAAACGTGTCCCTGCTTGTAGCGGACGCCAGCACTTACATCCGTCATGGCGTAGCGGAAGAAGTCCGGCTGCATGGAGCAGCCCTTGACATCGACGTGGACATCAATGTCTTGCGGCTGGTCTGGCTGATCGACGACTACCGATTCGAAACTGAGCCGGCCGCGCAGGGCCAGCATCGCCCAGGCATGGCGCAGGGCAGCACGTTCTGGCACTTGCGGCGGCGACAATGCTTGTTCGAACTCTGGATCGAGGAGAATGTCTTTACCATTGATGGCGATTTTCACGCATTCGCGTGCCCGCCCCTCGCCGGAATCTAGGCGAAACGAGCAGCCATTCACCAGGATTTCGCCGCCCTTGTGACTGCCATGAAAATCGCGGCATTCCCAGTGGTCCGGCTGAATATCCAGGATCCCGGTCACTTTCTCCAGTGGATAGGGAAAGAGATCGTATTTCAGTGACGTATCGTGGAAGGCGATGAGATAGCGGTTGGCGAAACTCTTTTGACCGCGGCCGCGACGAACGAACACTTTGATGTTGGCCAAGCCCGCTGGCTGAATCAATCTGCGCGGCTGCTCTGGCTGCCCCAACTCTCGGCTTGCCGAAGGCAGGAATGTCCGCGCCAATTCGCGGCTTTTCCGCGGCAGGGCTGACAATAGCGTGTGATCGATCGGCACATCATCGGCGGCAATGACCAAATCAACCTCGCTGTCCTTGTCGCCTCGAAGATAGCCGCGCACTACCACGGGACGATTCGAGCCCCGGCCAGACAAATCAACCCGGATGAAATCCTCACGATCGCTGTACTGATCCACAGTAACGCTGCCGGTCACGCCTTCCACAGGATAGCGAAAGTCCTCGAACTCTGCCGTCATACCTTCGGGCTGGATCGTCCAGTGTTTCTCCCAGTGCTCGGCATCGGGACGGTAGAACTGGTAGGTCACGCTGATGGGACCGGCCGGATTGTAGGTCTTATAGATCTTTTGCAGCTTGGGCGGCAAGTGCGCGCAGCACGCTGGCGTTACGAGAAAATGCTCGATCTTCGCCTCCAGCTTGGCCACAATATCCTCGATGGCATTGGGCAGCTGTGTCGGCCAAACCAGATTCTCAAGATCGACCTGGACCTTCGCTGCATGGGAGTGCGCCTCCAGATGGGCGTAGGGGATGCGGCCATTGATGCAGCGAAACGAGACATGGAGATGTTCCAGCGGCGCCGGCAGACGCTCGTGGCCCAGTTGTCCATTATGGAGATCGCATTTGACATCATAAGTCAACGGCTCGGCAGTCCCCGGCCGGTAGGTCAGCGTCGCCTGGAGATGGAGGGTGCCCGAAAGCTCGCGGACATGATGAATAAAATGGGGACAGAAGCTGGCGAACCGCTGGAGCAGCGCCGGGCCGATCGGCGCTTGGGGCAACTCCACCACAGCGCTGATTGCATTGCTGGGCCGATAGAAGCGCGCATTGATTCGCACCGCGCCAAGAGCATCTGTCTGCCCGCTGCCTTCGACAACGAGCGTGGACAGTGGATCGTTGATGATGGTCAGATTTACGTCTTTAATTTCCAGCAACATCACGGTCCCCGTATCGCGCCGCTCCTCGATAACCACGGTCCCTCGTTTGACAAGCAGGGCTGGCACGCTTTCTTTCAAATCAGGCGGCGCCAGTAAGCCAGCGAGGTTGAGTCGGCCATCGCGTTCGCGAATGATACGGAGACAGGGACGATCCAGTTCGATTTTGCGAACCCCCAGCGTACCGCCGAGCAGATGCTCCTTGTCGTGATAAATGACGGCGGAAGGGACGTAGAGGAAATCGCCGTGGTCGAGATCGTCACGCCGGGCCATGCGCAGGTCGCGGATGCCGATGCCGCCTAGCAAGCGTAGACGGGCCGAATCAATGCCGATGGTGGCACCGATAAAGAGTTTGTGAAGCTTGTCGTGTACTTGACGACGAATAGCGGCGGGATTGGTCCAGGCCTCGTACAGAAGGGCGGCGAGTACCGCCAGCCCCAGGACGAAAAAGACCAGACTTCGGACGAACCACTTCCGCCAGGCCATATTCGGGCCCCGAGTCCCGCGTTCCAATACTTTTGTCAGCCCGCAGCACAAGCAAGGGCAAGGACCCAACCCTTGCTTGCGCTGCGGGCTGACAAGCGAGCGGATACTACGTTCTGGACCTGTTGGCGTCAACCGCTCTCGGCTGCTGGTGTTCCTCTTGATTTGGACGTGGCGGAGGGCTTACATGCGAGCGGTCTTTTCCCTCCCCCTGGAGGCGACAGGACGGCAATTGAATTTTTCTCCAAGGGAACGCTGGCTGGGAAACTGGCCTGTGGCAGCAAATGGAAGACGGAACTCTTAGCTCAGGATGAGTTTACGCTTGTGGATGAGAAGAAACTATGTGGTAGGATGTCACAAGGCGCGTCCATCTTCCGCCGCATCAAGGGTTGGGCACAGGGCAAACGCATTTAATCTTATCCACATTGCGACTCTTGCTTGAGGACTTCCTCCAAAAAGCTGACATCCAGGGCCGCTTGATAACGCTTGGTCCTCATGCTGCC
>JAJPHU010000054.1 GCA_021325115.1 Planctomycetota bacterium
GGGCTGGTCGGCTCCAGGCCGTAGGCAACATCCAGTTCAGCGAATGCCTCGTCGAGCCGACCCTGGTCGCTCAGGCACAAGGCCAGTTCACGGCGCGACCAGCCATCGGCTGGATGAATATCGATAAGGCGGCGCACTACCGGCTCCATGGCGGCCGGGCCCTCCGGATGCAGCCAACGGATCCACAACTGACACAGCGCGTAATGATGAGGAAAGCGGTTACAAACGCGCTCCAGGTGTGCCAAAGCGGCAGCCCGTCCCTCCGTTTCGGCGATTCGTTGCGTCAAGGCGCGGTTGGCATCGAGCGCCAGCGGTTCGACCTCGACCACTTGCTGCCACAGCCGCCGCGCTTCCACCAAGTCGCCGCGCGCCTCGGCCAATGCTGCCGCCACGCGCAGCCAAGCTGAACGCTGGCTAAGTCCGTCGGCGCGGGCCAGCAGTTCAGCGGCGCCTGCAAAATCGCCATGCTCACCCCGCGCCTGGGCCACAAACAACAGCAACTCGCCATCGTTAGGCCGCAGCTGTAAAGCGCGATCCAGCACCGCCAGCGCCTCTTCCGAACGCTCATACTGCCGGTAGGCCCAGTAGAGTGTCTGCGCCGGCTGGCTGGAACGCGCTCCGAAGCGCTCGAACCGCTTGTGCAAGAAGCGTAAAATCCGCTCAGTCTGTTTCAAATAGCGGGCGGCCTGGAACCAGCTGCGAACCAGCCCTTCGTCTTTGTCGCCCAGGCAAGCGGCGAAGCCGTACAGCTCGACAGCTTCTTCGAAGCGCTGCTGGTCCCAGAGAATACCGGCCAGAGCAGCCAAGGCCCCCTCGTCATAGGGACGGAAGCGCAAAACGCGCTCGAGCTGGCGGATGGCCTTCGGATGTTCGCGGGCATCCACCGCCAGTTCTTGCGCATACTGCCGCCAAAACAGCGGGTCGGATTCCTTGCGGCCGACCATCTTCTCCAGCAGAGCCAGACGCTCTTCGCGTCGGCCCATCTCGCGCAGACAAGATATTTTGCTTAAAGTCAGCAGCGGATCGTCCGGGAACTGTTTCAGCAGTTCCTCGACACTGGCCAGCACTTCCGCCGTATTGGCGTCGTATATCGCTAACAGACGTCGTGCCTGCAGGGTGAGACGCTGACCAAAAGCTCGGGCGCGCATATTCTCGTAGATGGCGGCGGCACGATCGCGATCATGCATCTGCAAGGCTCGTTGGAGATGATAGACCTGATCATACAAAAGCGACTCCGGCAGGTTGAGATCGTGCAGTAAGTGGGCTTTCTCCCTCGGCACCATCGCCATGCCGCGCGGGCCGACGGAGCGATAATGCTCCAGCAGTGTGTCGGCGATACACTCCGTCCAGTAGCGAAGCGACGGATCGCGGATGAGCAGTGTTTTGCGGCAAGCATCATAGCCGATGCACGCTTGCAGATGAGAGAAACCGGGATCGGTCGTCGTCAGGGTAAAGGGTACGCCGCGGTCGATCAGAGCGCGGGCACTGTCCCAAGTGACGGCGAACTCGCGGCAGGACCAGCCGTGCTCCTCAGCCCAGGCGCGTTCGCGGTGGTCCGGGGTGCCGTCGTAGCAAATGGCGGCGGCTACCTCTTGATGATCAACCGGCATTTTCCAGAACCGGCTCAACGCCGCCAGGGTGGCCGGCGAGCAGGTCTGATGATGTTGACGGACGAAACCAACTTCAAGCAAGACGGGCGGAGGAAGGCTCTCCGACCGAGCCATTCTCTGCGACAGTTCCTCGGCAATCTTGTCGTAGAAAGGGGTTTTGGCTTGCCGCGCGAAGTCAACGGCGGCAGCGTAATCGCCGCAGTAATAGGCGGTGTCCGAACGACGAGCTGCCAACCATTCGGCCAGACGTTTTTCCAGGAGAGGCGACAGCTCGGCGAAGCGTGCGTAGCTGCGTTGGGCGTCGTGATAATGGCCCAGCTCTCCTTGCAAGACGGCCAGCTGCGCCAGGACCGGTCCACTTTCGATGCGTTCGGCTGCTTGGCTCAGTAATTCCAGGGCTTCCTTGTCGCGATCGAGCAATTGCAAGGTATGCGCGACGGCCTGTACAGCGGGGCGATACCATGGCTGCAACTCCAAAGCACGCCGCGAAGCGGCCAGCGATTCTTCGTAGCGATCCTCCAGTTCCAGCAGAAAGGCGCGCTCGATACACGTCCATGGCTGATTGGGACAGACTTCCTCAGCGCGGCTCAGATAGCTCTCGCTGGCGTCGAAGTCGCGGAAGCGGCCCAGAACAGAAGCCTGAAAGGCCAGCCAATCAGAGCGGACCCGGATCGGCGCGTCCGGCGGAAGCTCACCGACGCGGCGCAGGAAACGCCAAGCCGCCAGTGGGCCCCGGCGATCCAGTAGGGTGCGGGCACAATAGTAACATGCTTCCGGATGCGTGCGATCTTGACGCCAGGCCATCAGGTGCATGTAGTTGCACAAGCGCGGCGCGCCCAGATGAACAGCCAGCCGGCCGGCCAGCAGCCGGGCCTCGGTACCCGTCCACGCCGCCAGCGGACCAAGGCTCTGGGCCAATTGGTAAGCTTGCAGACACAGACCGCGCTGGTAGAGATCCAGGACGCTGGCTAGCTCGGCAGGCTGAACCGCAATAGGGGTGGAAATAAACTCCATGATGTCAGGACACTCGGGATGTCGGACTTCGGAATAACGACACTTTCACTCTTAGGACTGGCGGACCAACCCGTAGAGCAAGCTACTTTTATGGACCCTGTGGGAGCAGAACCGGGTTCGGTTGGCGAAACTCTTCGCTTCCTATGATTTCGCCTCGCTATCCCGCGGTTTCGGTTCGGCGGGGCGCGGAGTAGCTGGTTTAACGTTGGGGTGCTTGCCCTGGATCCCCTTGCGCAGCTTCTTGCGAGCGCGCGACAGGATCGGGCCAATGCTATTGACGGGAATGTTCAGCTCGGCACTAATCTCTTCGTAAGAGCGGCCTTCAATGTAGTGCAGGCGGACCACCTCGCGTTCGCGGCCAGGCAGCTTGCTCAGCAGCTTTTCCACCTCTTCCAGACTTTCCAGGCCAGGCGTGCGCGGCACCTCATCTTCTATATCTTCGAGGTTGGCATGTTGGGCGGGCTGCACTTCGCGCGCGGCGTGCCGCCGCGCCAGCTCATGCACACAGATGCGGCGTGCAATGACGGTCAAGTAGGTCGCCAAACTGCTGTGGCCGCGGAATTGACGCAAGACGGCATAATCGCCGGACACAATCTGCAACAGTACCTCGGCCGCCAGATCTTCTACATCTTCCGGGCGCAACGGCATACTGCGCAGATGGGCGGTGTGGTGAATGACGTGATAGACCAAGCCGAGGAAGCGATCGACAAAATCGTTCCAGGCGCCGGGTTGATGAGCAAGGCACCGCTTCAACAAATCGCGGTCCAGATGAGTCAGGGCCACGGGTGGATCCTCAAGGGACCGCCCATCTGCTCGTACTACAAACCGCCCCTTTGGGCGCGGCTCGGAGAAGCAGACAGGAGGGAATTGGTCTGCCAATCGTCCGGGCGGATATCGTTCTCTCTCGACTCCTTCAATTTACCATTTTATCCCGCTCGCCGATACAGGGGTAGTGATCTCGCACAAAAAATAAAGGTGAGTCGGCAGCGTAAGCAGCGGCACAACCCGCGCTGCTTACGCTGCCGACTCGTTCGGTTTGCTCCGCTCGTTTTACCGAGTACCGCCCAATCCTTGCGGCATCTGTGAAGCCATGTTCGGCGCCGGATAGCTTGCGCTCGATGAAGACGAGAACGACGACGGTCCGCTCGGCATAGCGGACGCGCCCGAGTAGCTCGGCGGGGACTGCGAATAGAGCGTCGCTCCGCCGCTGCCGATTGGACCACTGGCAGAGACGGCGCTGCCATAAGGCGGCGTGCCGTTCATTCCCGGTCCACAACTCCCGCCACCGTTCGTGCAATTGCGATTGCAACCGATCGCCGCCGACAACAAAATGGCGCCCTGCAGCCACCAGAAACGGCTGGATTTTCTCATTTTTTCGACATCCTTTCCGAGAAAGCCTGAAACGGCCCGGAGAAGCTCACCATGCTCTCCCTTCCAGACCGCTCCTTGTACTGCGGCCCCTCCAAGGCATATCATCGGCATTTCCGCAGCGAATTATTGATTGCTTCGCCTACCAACTCCATTTTTTCGGAAAGGTCAGCGTGCGGCACACTGGGCGGCATAAGATACGCCGTATTCCGTACCGGCGAAGTCCTGACGCAGATGGATAAAGGTGAGCATGCTTGCGGAAAGGAAAAACTGAGCCAAGCACAGGGACAAGAGCAGAGCACGACCAAGCCGAGGCGAACCGGCAGAGTCTGCGGTCGGAGAGTCGGAGGGCAGGGCCAGGCGGGCAACCCAGAGAAATTCCAACGGAAATAGCACGATCATGTAATGGCGATGGATAGAGAAGCACGATAAGGTCAGCAACAAGCCGAAACCCCATAGGGCGGCGTTCTGCGTAAAAGCACTGGCCGAGGTTCGGCCAATCCACCATTCGCGCCATCTCTGCGGATGTCGCAGCTGCAGCGCAGCGCGAAGCATCAGCACCAATGCCACGCTGGCAACGAAAACATGCAACACAGCCACCAGATAAGTGGGCCGGCCGCCCAACAGCGGATAGCGAAGGAACTCACGGAAATACGGACCAAATGTGTAGTTAATGCCCAACCCGAACGATTCCGTACACCAGCGGCCCCAAAACTTTAGCTCGCAAGCATGGACCCAGCGATGCGGATTGATGGGCTGCTCACTCGGATGATTGAGTAAATGAATCAGCCAAGGCAGCATCGGCAGCGCCCCTACTCCACTACCCCAAAGCCAGCTGCTCCATGCCACGCGTTGCCGCCAAGGACGGTCGAACAGAAACGCCCACAAAGCGAAGCCGCCGGCAAAGAAAAAGCCAGACATGTGGATCTGTCCCAGGCAAACGCCGAAGAGGCCCCAGAGAAATGCTGGGCCGCGCCGCTGCCGATACCACCAGCCGTAAAGCAGCGCCAAGGTCAGGGGCGGCAGCACACAGGGCGGCCAGATTTTACGATGAAACAGTACCGCCAGCGGATTGACGGCGACGAGTGCCGCTGCCCATAGCCAGGCTTCGCGCTCAGGGTGTGGGACATGGCGAAGGGCAAAAACAACCAGCCCCACGAGGGCAGCGACGTTGACGAGCTGAACGGCGCGAGCCAGGGCCGGCGGATCGGCGGCGCCGCTGAGACGCTGTAACAGCGTGAAGACCCACAGGCTCATGCCAGGATTGGGAATGGCCACACTCGATGGCATCCCCAGCCAGGGCCATTCGACATCGCGGCTGTGCTGGAATGTCCAGGCCTCATCGGCCTTATATTCGATATCGGCCGGCCAAATCAGACGCAACCCTGCACCGGCCAGAAGCGCGAGGACGATGCCGAGCCAGGGGACAAGGCGGCAAGGTAACAAGGGGACAAGATGACAAGGCGGTCCCATTCGTTCCCGGCGCGAGGGCATGTCCTCGTGTTCGCTTTCTACCGTCTTCACCTTGTCCCCTTGCCCCCCCTGCCCCCTGGTCATCTTTATGCTGCCCGCCGGCCGGATGCGGCACATGCCTTTTGCAACAACACCGGCGGTGATTCCTCCGGCAAGGCCAACACTACCGGTGATACGAAATAAGAATGTTCCAATGCATAACGGCCGCGCAACACGGCATGACTGCATGTGTCCGTCATCGCCACCCAGACGCTGCCAGGTGGAAAGGTATGCAGATATTTCGGACCTTTTTCTTGGAACTCTTCGTTGAGCTTCAAATAATCATGGAAACGCAGCATAAACAGGTCGTACTCGGAGCGCCGAGCGACGTGAGGCCGGAATAGCCCCAAGATACCCTGGCCGAGATGGGCCAGCCAGCGCGTCCGGTTGCGACCGGGCAAGCCGGCCGCTTCACCGTAACGCTTGAGTAGCTTGGCGAATGGATCACTCGTCACCCAGATGCGCGGCTCGCGCGGATTGATATTGGCGAAGACGCGAAGAATGCGGTTGCCACGCGATGGCCGGCCGGGGAAAGCATCGACGTGGATCAGATCGTTGCGCGCCTTGGCCCGCAGACGCCGTGTCGCTTCTTCCTGCGGTCGAAAACTGGCGCGATCAAGCTGCCAGCCTTGACTGTACTGCGGCAGCAGCTGGGTCAGCCACTCGGTTGCTGCTTTCGAGAAGCGATCGAAGATGTTGCGTAGCCGCTCTACTTGTTCGGCATTTTTGCGGACAAAACCGTTGACTTTGCCGTTATGCGGATTGTAACTGATGTTTTTGTGATTCAAGCTGCCGAGTTCCTGCTGGAGCAGGAAATCCAGATCGTCGCCTTGGGGCAGGGGGAACGGCGCCGTCGGATAGTACAGGACTTCGCCTCGTTCCAGGCGCTCGGCTGGACTGCCGCACCCCGTGGCTGCAACGGCGTTCGCTTCCATAGAACATGTTCTCCTCTGTTTCCGTGACTCCGCACCGGCAGCCGCTATACCATCGCGAGCGCCGGACGATCAAGATGGACTCACGACGCTTGTCGGCTGTTGGCGCAAGAGAGTTGTACCAGAGGGGCATCGACGAGGTCGCTGTTCGGCATGGTCAAATACGGCAGCGTCAACACGAAGCGTGTCGGTTCATGGCGGCGTGGCGGGTCGAGGCGAACATCGCCGCCTTGTAGCTGAGCCAAGCGCCAGGCGATGGGCAAACCGAGTCCTCGCCCTCGCCCCGCCGTGCGGCCGGAGTAGAACGGATCGAACAGGTGAGGACGCTGCGACGCATCTGGGCCAGGACCACTGTCTTCAATGACCACCTCGATCGCCTCGCCTTCGACTGGGCGGCGCAGCCCCAGGCGTGCCCAGCCTTCTGTCGGCGCCGCCTCGATGGCATTGCGCAACAAACAGGTCAAGGCGGTGCGGAGTTGGCCAGCGTCGGCATAGACCGGCAGTCGTTCCGGCTGCAACGCCACCTCGATGCGTACGCGTCGCTGCCTCCCGAATTCGTCCAGGCCGGCAGCCACTTCGCCGAGCAGGGTTGGCAGATCGACCCAGCCAGGGCAGGGCGGCGCTGGTTTGGCAAACTGCATCAGCTCGCGCAGGATGCCGTGGATGCGGCGCGTCTGCGCCACGATCGCCTCCAGGGCTTGCCGCGGAGCGTCTTCGGCCTCTTCGCGGAACCAGTCGCATTGGTGGCTGAGAAGATATTGGGCCTGACCCGAGATGACGGCAAGCGGATTATTGATTTCGTGGCCGGCACCGGCGGCGAACTCGGCCAGGGCAGCGAGTTTGCCGCTTTGCAGGCGCCGCGCTTCGCCATGCACCTGCTCTTCCAAGGCGCGTTGCAAGGCGTCAATCTCTCGTTCGAGATGCTCATGCAGCGGCTGCTCGCGGAGGCGGCGATTCTCGGCGGCCAATTCCAGGAGATCACGCAGCAGTGGAACCTCATGGGGATCTTGCCAAATGTCCGTTAGAGTGGGCGGGTGGGCCGAGTCTTCGAGGCTCACCAGAGAAGGCGTGGCGGGACTCGAAGACTCGGCCCATCCGACGAGGTCTTCATCCACTGAAATCAACAACGCGGCACGATCGGCAGTGCTGAACGCCCCGTTGCCCAATCCCAGATCCACACCCTGCCGTCGGGCTTCGTCAATGGCCAGACGCGTCAGCGGGAAAAGGACGGGATCAGCGCGGAAGGCCTGGGCCAATTCGCCGGGCAGATGCAGATGCTCGGCGGCAGCAGCGGCCCAGGAAGGCAAACGCCAACGCCGCGCCAGGCGACGGGCAATGGCGGCCTGGTCGATGCCCCAGTGGCGCCGTTGTGTCTCGGCTGGGTCGGAGCGCAGAGCAGGATCGGCCCAACAAGCAGCTACCGCTTCCGGATCGACCGCGCACATGGCCAGCCAGCCCAAAGGCGCCAGCAAGCCGCATGTCCATGCCGCCTCCGGATCGCACCGACCCGTTCGCTCGGCCAGACGTTGCGCCAGGTGAGCAATAGTCAGACAGGCATCGTAAATCGGCTGGAGGAGAGGATGGCTCCAGTTCACGAAGCCGTCCGGTTGATCGAGCCGATGCAGAGCGTCCTCAATCAGGGCGGCTTGCTCGAGAGCAGTCGCGGGGAAGGAGGGTGGCGGAACAGCCAAGCTTCGCCCCGGCCACGGCACCTCGCTGTGGCGAACCACGAGCAAGACAGCCCCTGGATCGCAGCGAATGGCCGGCCAAGCGGCGGCAACCGCCGATCGGCCAAGGACGGCCAACGAGGCGGCGCTCGGCGAAAGCCAGCACAGGCGCAGCACGGACTCTGCCCGCTTGCCCGGGTCGCTCACAGCTTACTCCAATTCGGTTTCGGTTTTCCGTTCTCGGTTTTTCAGTAAACCGAACATTGAAAACGGAGAACGGCATACTGGTAATCGAAAACCGATAAACGGAAAACCGAAAACGGATTTCAGGCGGGGGTTGACGCCGGCTCGATCTCCAACAACGCGCACATCTCGTCGATCAACTCCTCGACGTCGAACGGCTTGTGCAGGAACTTGTCCGCGCCGGCCAAACGCAGCTCCTGAACCTTATCCTCTTCGATCATACCGGAGATGCACAAGATACGCACGTCTTCTAAGGTGGAATCGGCACGGATGCGATGACAAACTTCCTTGCCGTTGATGTCCGGCAGCATCACGTCCAGGACGATAATGTCCGGACGATACTCCTTGACCATCAATCCGGCATCGAAGCCGTTGGAAGCGATGCGCACCTCGAAACGGCCGTCCTCCTCAAGGAACTTGTTCATCAACTCGACCAATTCCGCATCGTCGTCCACCAGAAGCACTTTGCGTTTGCCGCTTTCCAGTGCATCGGTGGGGATGCCATTGTCTCTCATGAATTTGTAGAGGGCTTCACGCGGAATGCGCCGGAAGCGCGATCCGGGCACGCGGAACCCTTTCAACTGGCCGTTGTCGAAGCAACGGATGATGGTTTGTTGACTGACTTTGCAAATTTTGGCGGCTTCGCCGGTCGTAAAAACGGTTTTCATGCGTCCTTCATTCCTTACTGGCACACGGCCAGTCGCACGAGTGTAGCCTCAAACGGCCTCCCATCAGCCGTCCGAGACCGGGATCATCCCTGATCTGCCTCTTGCCCACGTTCCATTCCTAGCCATCCTCGTCAGAGCAGCCACGATGCTCGCTCGTGGAAAAATCAGCCCTGAGACGTCAAAGGGGAAAACTGCGCCGGTTTGTCTATCCCACGTGCGATTGATGCCGATCAAGTGCGGAGGGGATTGCCAATCTTTCCAACAACCGCGATTATAACCAAGTTCCGGAGCGTGTCAACGCGAATCGTTCCGCACTCCTTGCTCTAAATCCTTAATTTATCCAGACTTCCTTCTACCCTGCAAAAATCATACGCAGTTGTGAAAATTTTCGCGTCTTGGCTCCCTTCACGGTATCTTATCGGATTGCCGTATCCCCGCTCATTGCGTCCTCTCGCCAAATTGCCAAAGCAACAGAATCCGATGGCGGCACCATCGGTCCTCTTGGTCAATCCAAATAAACCAGCAAGACCGCCAAATCGGCCGGGCTGATGCCGCTGATGCGGCTGGCTTGACCCAGATTGAGTGGACGGATTCGACTCAGCTTCTCACGAGCCTCGGCGCGGAGCTGCGGCACGGCGGCGTAATCGAAGTGGGCCGGGATCGGCCGCGATTCCAAACGCTGAAAGCGCTGTACCTGTTCGGCCTGCCGATGAATGTAGCCGGAATACTTCGCCTCCAGAATCACTTGCTCCAGCGCATCCGGCGGGGTCTGGAGCGCCTGCACGCCCGGACTCATGGCCACAATTTGTTCCCATTCGACCTCGGTACGGCGCAGCCATTGGGCCAACGTAGCGTTGTCGTGGCGGTGATTGTGCAGATAGTCCACAAGTGTCGCAATGGCGAATTCCTTGCGCTGCAAACGATCCCAGGCATCCTCGCCGACCAGGCCGATGCGCCGACCGATCGGCGTCAAGCGGCGGTCGGCGTTGTCATGACGCAGCAAAAGCCGATACTCGGCGCGGCTGGTAAACATGCGATACGGCTCATCGACGCCCTTCGTTACCAGGTCGTCGATGAGGACGCCGATATACGCCTGACTGCGATCGAGAATGAGCGGTGCCTGGCCTTTGATCTTGAGCGCGGCATTGATACCGGCCATCAATCCCTGGGCGGCGGCCTCTTCGTAGCCCGTCGTGCCGTTGATCTGGCCCGCAAAGTACAAACCCTCGACACGTTTGGTTTCCAGTGTTGGATGCAGCTGCGTCGGCGGCGCGTAGTCGTATTCGACAGCATAGCCCCAGCGCAGCACCTCGGCGTTTTCCAGGCCGGGGATGAGGCGAAGCATGGCCTGCTGCACGTCCTTGGGCAGACTGGTAGAGATGCCGTTGCAGTAATACTCCCAGGTATTGCGGCCTTCCGGTTCGAGGAAAATCTGATGGCGGTCCTTCTCGGCAAAGCGTACAACCTTATCTTCGACTGACGGACAATAGCGCGGCCCTCGGCTCTGGATTTGGCCGGAATACATCGGCGCGCGGTGCAGGTTGGCGCGGATGAGATCGTGGACGGCCGGATTGGTGTAAGTGATATGGCAGTCCATCTGCGGCTGGGTGATACGCTCGGTGGCGAAACTGAACGGACGGGGATCCTCGTCGCCGGGTTGGCGTTCGGTCTTGGAGAAATCGATGGTGCGGCCATTGAGGCGACAGGGCGTGCCGGTCTTGAAGCGTGCCAGCTGGAAGCCACAGCTGGCGAGGCTGTCGCTGAGCGATTCGGACGTACCATCGCCGGCGCGTCCGCCGCGTGTCTTGGATTCGCCGGTGTGCATGATTGCCTTGAGGAACGTGCCGGTCGTCAACACCACGGCTTGGGCGCGATAGAGCGTATCGCCGCGCGCTACCACGCCGGTAACACGGTGATTTTCGAGCACCAGTCCTTCCACCATTTCTTGGCGCAGCGTCAGGTTGGGCTGCGACTCGATCCGGTGTTTCATGGTGAATTGATAGAGTTTTTTGTCCGCCTGGGCGCGCGGCGAGTGCATGGCAGGCCCTTTGGTGCGGTTGAGCATGCGAAATTGGATGGCACTGGCGTCGATCACCTTGGCCATCTCGCCACCCAAGGCATCGATCTCGCGGACGATCTGCCCTTTGGCCACGCCACCGATGGCGGGGTTGCAACTCATTTGCGCCACGGTATCGGCGCTCATGGTCAACAGCGCCGTGCGCAATCCGAGCCGGGCGGCAGCCAGGGCCGCTTCGGCGCCGGCATGTCCGGCGCCAACAACAACCACGTCAAAATCGTAGGTCAACGTAAACATGGCTCTTAGATGGTTGGGTGGTTAAGTAGTTACTTGAACCACCCAACCATCTAACCACCTAACGAAGCCCGTTTTTCGGCGATCAGCTTCAGCAGGGCCTTCTGCGGATCGGCGAACTTTTTCAGCCCCTCTTCCATGAGCGTTTCTTCCAGGTGCTTCATGTTCACCTTTTCATCGATTTCTTTCAGCACCTCGGGCGGCGGCATTTTATCCACCTGACGCGTGAAGAGACGGCCGCTCTCTTGCACGGCGTGATTGGTGGCCGGAGGGTTGGTCTCAATGCCGTCGCCCGCGAACGCTTCCACGTACTTCCACGGTGGATCACCCGCTTTCTTGACCCCGGTGCTGGCGAAGACAATTTCTTGTTTCAAAGGTAGCCGCTTGTCGGCCCAAAATTGCTGATTGAGCTTCCAAATACGCTTGGCATTGACAATACCGACCTGCCCCTGAGCGGCCGGCGACAGGGAGGGGACATGCTTCTCCGTATACACGTCGAGACGGCTGACGAAGATACTGTAGACCGACTTGAACGGTCTAACGTCCGCCCCGCTGCGCTCTGCTGGGGGAGTCAAGCCGCCGGGCCGCCGCTGGGCGCCGCGCCAGATAGCATCGCGGGCTGCGTGATATTGGTCCTCGCTAAAGATCAGGGTCACATTGAGCGTGACGCCAGCTGCCGCCAGTTCTTCCAGGGTGCTCAGTCCAGCCGGCGTGGCCGGCACCTTGATCATGCGGTTTTTGTGCCCCTGGCTCCATTTCTTGCCCAGCTCGAGGTAGCGCGCTTTCCGCTCCTGGTGCGATAAACGAGATGAGGCATCGTCGATGAGCGGGTCCAGCTCGAAGCTGACGTAGCCATCATCGCCCTTGGTTTCTTCCCAGACCGGCAGAAATACTTGCTGGGCTTCGCGGACCAGATGATCGGTCAGCTGCCAGGCTAACGATTCATCGCTGTGCCCCTCACGGATGAGCTGCCGCAGCCAATCATCGAAGCGTCCTGTCTTGATCAGGTCGGCAATGATGATTGGATTGGAGGTGGCGCCTGTGGCGCCGAAGGCGCGATTGGCCTTCACCTCCTCGGGATCTACGGAATCCAGCCACAGTTTCGTCCCGGTAGCGATCAGCGATTGCAACGGGGTAAGCTCAGCCATAAACTTGCTCCCAACTAGGAGGTTGCGAGGCGATACTATTGTGTATTATAGACACGGAGCTGAATCAACAAACCATGTAAAAGCAGGTGCCACGGCCATGTCCCGTCCATCTCTTCGCTTTTCCATAAGTCTGACGGTCCTGGTGTTCGCTCTGGCTGCGCTGCAGGCCGAAGAGAACAAGACCCCACCCAAAGAGGCGGCCGAGCGTTCCGCCGATGGTGGCAAGGACACGCTAAAAACAACGAGGCATAACATCGCCATTGGTGGCCTCAAGTTCGATTACGAGGCAAGTGCTGGTACGCTGGTGGTACAAGAAGAGGATGCCAAGCACAAGGCCAACGTATTCTTCGTCGCTTATACCAAATGCCTGGGCAAGGGGGAGGACCGATCGCGGCGGCCGATCGCTTTCGCCTTCAACGGCGGACCTGGCTCGTCTTCGGTCTGGCTGCACCTGGGTCTGCTCGGTCCCAAGCGCGTTGATCTCAGCCCAGAGCGGGGGGTGTCAACTCCTCGAGAATCGGCGCCATTGGGGGGATTGACGCCCTCCACTCAGGTAGCCCCCCCCTATCGACTGGTGGACAACGAGGCGAGTTTGCTCGATTGCACCGATCTGGTACTCATCGATCCAGTGACGACCGGCTACAGTCGGGCCGAGCCGGCCGATGACGCCAAGCAGTTCCACGGCGTCACTCAAGATGTTCGCTCGGTGGCCGAATTCATCCGTCTGTACGTGACCAAGTTTTGCCGTTGGGACTCGCCGAAATATCTGATCGGCGAAAGCTACGGCACTACGCGCGCTGCCGGCTTGGCCGAGCACCTGCAAAACCATCTTGGCATGAACCTCAACGGCATCATTCTCATCTCCACCGTACTGAATTTCCAGACCGTCCGCTTTGACGACGGCAACGACCTGCCTTATCCTCTTTTCCTGCCTACCTACACGGCGACAGCCTGGTATCACAAGAAATTGGTCCCGGAGTTGTTGGCCGACCGGCAGAAAACGCTGGAAGAAGTTGAAAAATTCGCCCTGGGCGAGTACACGCTGGCGCTGATGAAAGGTAGCGCCTTGACGGCTGAGGAACGCCAGTGCCTTGCCCGTAAGCTGGCCCGCTATACGGGCCTCTCGGAAGAGTACGTGCGCCATGCCAATCTGCGTATCGAAATTCACCGCTTCCTCAAGCAGCTGCTGCGCAGCACGCACCAAATCATCGGGCGCTATGATAGTCGTTTCGTCGGCAACGACGGTGATGCTGCCGCGGAATACGCTAGCTTTGATCCCAGCTATGCAGCCGTACAGGGGCCGTATACTGCCCTGATGCAAGAATATCTGGCAAAAGACCTCCAATATGTCCGTGAATTGCCCTATCGCATTTTGACCAGTCGGGTGCAGCCGTGGGATTACGGACAAGCGAAGAATCGCTATCTAAACGTGGCGCCGTCGCTGCGCGAAGCGCTGGCACGGAACCCCGGTTTGCGCGTTTTTGTGGCCAACGGCTACTACGATCTGGCCACGCCGTATCTGGCCACGCGCTATACCTTCGACCACCTCGATCTCGACGGCGACATGAATAAGCGCGTGTGCATGTATTATTACGATGCCGGACATATGATGTACATCGACAAGAAATCCCTGCACAAACTGCGCAAAGATCTTGCCGCTTTTTTCCAGGGCAGCACACCCGTGCAACCGGCGTCACGCTGACTAACTTATGATATAGGGCACACGGGCAACCTGTCCGAAGCAATCAACACGCTGCCCGTGTGCCCTGCAAAAGGGAACGAGATTACTTCCGTTGCTCAATCGCATAAAGTGCCTTGAAGCCACGCAGATAAATGCGCCCAGCGGCGATAGCTGGCGAGGCCGAGATATCATCGTTCATGCGATTGACCGCCAGCAACTCGAATTTCGGGCCGGCCTTGACGACACTGACGACACCGTCGCGGGCTGTCAGGTAAATCTTGCCGTCGGCATAGACCGGCGAGGCGCGATAACGCTGCTTGTGCAAACTCTCCATGTACAGTTGCTCGCCCGTCTTGGCATCCAGGCAAATCAAGACGCCATCCTCGCGGCACAGATAAACCAACCCCTGATACACCAAAGGCGATGGCACATCCGGCGTGTTGCTGGGTCTGCGCCACTGTTCGCTGGAGCTGCCGGCGCGAATGATGCCTTCGGCTGATGGCTTCACGCCGATCACCGGACCTCTCTTGGCTGTCGGTATGACAATCAGGTCGGCCGTTGTTACCGGCGAAGCGACAAAGCGAAGGGTCCGATTGTAACGGTCCTTGGGATTGAGATCGCCGAGCCGCCAGATTTCCGCGCCGTTGTCGAGACGGTGAGCGATGGCATAATCGCATCCATGTGTAATGAGATACGCTTTGTCGCCATTGTGCCAGATAACTGGCGAGGCATAAGATTGTTCACACTCGGCCACGGCATCGCTTGTTCGCTTCACCTGCCATACCGTCTCGCCGCTGTTCTTATCGAGTGCGATCACGTAGGCGCCGCCGGAGTGGAGGAGTTGCAAATAGAGCCGATCACCGTACAAGAGCGGCGTGGTATGCATGCCGTATTGAATTTGAAACTTTCCGTATCTCTCTTGGGCGTTGAACTTCCACACTTCCTTGCCCTCGAAATCGAAGCAGGCGAAGTCACCGGAGCCGACGAAGGCCCAGACGTGTTTGCCATCAGTGCTGGGTGAGGGTGAAGCGCCGTTACCTTCATGGATCATTCGATGGCGGAAACGGTCTTTGCCGAGTTGGCGTCTCCACAATTCCTTACCTTGGGTACTGACACACAGAAGCCAGAGGTCGTTCTTGGCATCCGCGCTGGTCAGAAAAATGCGCTGGCCCCAGACGATCGGCGTCGAGCCCCCCATGCCTGGCAGCGGCAAGCTCCAGGCGCAGTTCTCCGTCGTGCTCCAGCGCGTCGGCAGGTTGGTTTCTGGACTAATGCCGTCGCCGGTAGGCCCGCGCCACTGCGGCCAATTCTCGGCACAAACGAAACTGGCCAGGGAAAGAGTCAACAGGCAAGCGCTGTACAAGGAGCGAGCGAAAGGAAAATATACCATGGCAGGATCACCTCGAATCCGTTGTCCGTTGTCCGTTGTCCGTTGTAATCTGATAACGGGCAACTGACAACCGATAACCGCTGGAGGGCCGCCATGTTCCGCCTCCGAATTGCAACTTGGCTGATCCTTTCCTTGCTGGCGCTGCGAGCTGAGGGAACGGCGTCGGCTGCTGTCGTCATCAACGAAATCCTGTATCACGCTCCTGATGACCTTGATGACCTGCAATTCCTGGAACTGCATAACCCGGGCGCCGGGGAGGTTGATCTCAGCGGCTGGAAAATCGGCGGCGCGGTGGCCTATGAGTTCCCGCGCGGAACGAAGATCGCGGCGAACGGCTTTCTCGTCGTTTGTAAAAATCGGCTGCTTTTCAAGCGCTACTACGGCTTCGATGCGGCCGGCACCTTCACCGGCTCTCTCAAGCGTAGCAAGGGACGCCTCTCGCTGGTCAACGCTGCGGGCCGCATAGTCGATAGCGTGAAATACCATAGCCGGGCGCCGTGGCCGCTGGCGGCCGATGGCTATTCCTCATCGCTGGAACGCATCTGTCCGACCGCGCCGGCAGAAGGTCCGGAAAACTGGGCGCCGTCACCGTTGCCTGATGCCGGCCGCAAGCCGGGCGGCACTCCCGGGGCCAAGAATGCCAACTATGCCGCCCATCTGCCGCCGATTGTCCGCAACGTGACTTACTATCCCACCCATGCCTCGCCGCAAGATGAGGTTCGCGTCGAGGCCGAGGTGCATTCCAATGAAGAACTGCGCGCGGTTGAACTGCGTTACCGCCTGGCCGGAACCGGCTACGAAAGGGCGGAAACGACGGTGCCGATGACAAAGAGGGCCGGAGGCCGCTATGCGGCAAGCATTCCCCCCCAGAAGGCTGGACAGGTCCTCCGCTTTCGCCTCCGCGCCGTGGATGCCAAAAACAACGAGCGCTTCGTCCCCAGCCCTCAGGACGTGAGGCCGGCATTCTCGGTTTACGTCCATGATATGTTTCCGCCCAGCAAAATTCCCCTGGCTTACATCCTCAATATCGGAGCGCCGGGGCAGGCGCCGCGTGGTCGGGCGGCCTTCGTCTACGTCCGTCCTCAAAGTAGTGAGCCAGAGCTGTTCGACTTCATTAATGTCACGCCGCGCAATGCTGGCCGCAAAGTCCGGCTGCACAAAGACCACACCCTCGACGGCATGACGGTCCTAAATCTGATTTACGAGTATATGGATCGTTTCGTCCTGGCTGAGCCGATGGCCTACGAGGTTTATCGCAAGGCTGGCAACGCCGCTCCGCGCACCGACTTTGTGCGTACCTGGGTCGATGGCCGACTCATCGGTTTTCAGCTCCTCATCGAGCAGCCTAACAGTGCTTTTCTACGCCATAACAAGCTCAAGGGCGGTGGCAACCTTTACAAGTGCCTGTGGTATGGCGGCAACGTCGTTGGCACCCATGAAAAGAAAACCCATATCCATGAAGGCCACGACGACATCGTTCAGCTCGTCGATCAGCTCAACAAGACCAAGGGCGACGAGCAGTGGAAAGTCATCAAGAAAAACTTCGACGTGGAACAGGTCATCAACTATTTCGCAGTCAACATGGTGCTGTCGCATTGGGACGGCTTCTTCAACAATTACTTTACGTATCACGACGTGCATGGCACTGGCAAATGGACCCTGTACCCCTGGGATCAGGACAAGACATGGGGGTTTCACGATGGCATTCAAGGCTACGACATCTTCTTCGATATGCCGTTGACATTCGGTATGGCCGGTGATATGCCGCGCGGCCCCTGGTGGCGTCCGGGCGGTTATTTCTCTAAACCGCTCTTGGCCAATCCACGTTTCCGCAAGCTGTTTTTGGCCCGAACCAAAGAATTGCTGGAGAAAGTGTACACCGAAGAGTTGTTTTTCCCACTCATCCAAGAGATGGGTACACGCCTGGAGGGAGAAGTCCAAATTCGCGCCAAGCTGCAAGGGCAAGACGCCAGGCAAGCCGTCGCACATCTGCACCGCAATCTCGATACGCTGCGTCGGCACCTGACGAAACGACGGCAATTTCTACTGGCCCAAGAAGAGATCAAGAAAGCCGGCCAATTCGATCGCTCCGAGCTGAAGGATTGAGCTGCTGATTGTTTCAGGAATCCCTGACGTACTTCGGATACTTTCTATTATTATCAGAAGCGTGTAGATTTGGTGAAGACGTGTTCCGTTTCGCTCGTTTGCTTATCGAGCCAACCCCACAGGACCGAAACGGGAGGTCACATAGGTGGAAATGCAACCGACGCCTGGCTCCGCTTCTCAATTGACCGCATCGCCTTCGCTTATTTCCGTATCGGGCGGCGGCGACGCTTATGAGGTCAAATTTCGTCTGACTGCCGAAGAGGCCAATTGGGCTGAGAAGTGGGCGCGCGAACGCCTGGCGCCGGACCCGCACGGCGACAACGGTGTCTACCATACGACATCGCTGTACGTGGATACGCCGTTTCTCGACATCTACCACAAGACGCGCGGCTACCGACGCAGCAAATATCGGTTGCGCCGCTACGGCTCGGCCGAGTGGGTCCATCTGGAGCGAAAGCTCCGCCGCGGCGATCGTGTCCGCAAACGCCGCGATACGATTCCCTTGGCCGAAGTCCCCTATCTTGTGGATGGTTGCAATGGCGGTTGGTTCGGCCAGCGGGCCCGGGACCGGTTGTTCCAGCCTGTGTGCTGGATCGCTTACACACGTACGGCGTTCCAGTCGGACACCTCGACCGGTCCTTTGCGTCTAACTCTGGATCGTGAGGTCCGGGGAGCACCGGCGACAGGATGGACCGTGCCCGCGAAGATAGATGGCCGAGCGCTACTGCCGGGTGAAGTGATCCTGGAGTTGAAATATCGGGCCAACTTACCGTCTCTCTTCCACGAATTGTTGGCTGCGCTCAGGACGCGGACGCAACCCCGTTCACCGGCCGGCATTTCCAAGTACAGCCGTTGCGTCGAAGCCTGGGACTTAGCGAGGAAATAAGCGGATGCCTGATTGGCTGCTCGACTCCTTGCACGAGAACGTCATTCTGCGAACGGACGAGATGTTCCTTCGTTTGGCAGCTGCGTTCGTTCTGGGCTGCATCGCCGCTGGCGTGTATCGCCTGACCACGCACGACAACCGCACCCCGGGCTTTCTGGGCACGCTCGTGCTCCTGAGTGTGTTGATGGCCGTCTTGACCATCGTGATCGGCAATAGCCTGGCGCGGGCGTTCAGTCTGGTCGGCTCGATGGCGATCATTCGTTTTCGCAGTGTCGTCGAGAACACGCGCGATACAGCGTTCGTGATGTTGGCGGTGGTCTGCGGCATGGCTTGCGGCTCTGGCTACGTGCTGGCGGCCGTCGCCGCGATACCTCTGGTTTTTCTTGGTTCGTGGCTGTTTCGTCCGCGTGTGGAAGCTGCCGCAGAAGCGGGGCAGCTTCTGATCTTGCGATTGGGCACAGCTTCTGGCGCTGAGCAAAAAGTGCAAGCGCTGTTGAAGGAACGCGGCCTGAACAGCCGACTGGCGGGACTGGAAACGGCGCGCGGCGGAGCAGCATTGGATGTCCGGTTCGTCATCCCAACACTTACCGCCCACGCGGCACTGGATCTGGTGGCGGAACTGAACCGCATTGAGGGCGTACAAGGTGTCGAACTGAAGGATGATATATAATGGCGGTCTAGAATATCTCCACCCGATCAAGGGAGATCACCTTCAGAGTCAATGCGACGGATGTTGCCTTCCTGTTCAGGAGTGGTCCTATGTCCAAGCGATTTCAAAAAGACCTGCCCGACTTGAGTGCGCCGAAGTTAGTTGAATTGTTTCCACCCTTGCCGGGCTGGTTGGCCGATCGCTTGCTGCGGCCTGACGAGAAAGTCATCTGGGTGCGCGGGCCGCGGTTCAATCCGTCCTGGGAACGCTACATCACCCATCCTGTGCTGCTCTTCTGGGCTATCATTATCGGCGTAATCCTTGCAGGGTTGTTACGGCTGATCACAGGAGAATGGTCGGACAATCCGATGATTGAGGTACTCACCATCGGTGCGTCCGTTTACGTCTCCATCATCGTCCTCGGCATTGCCAACGGCTATTTCACGCGCCTGGTGGTGACGAATTTTCGCCTCGTCATTCTTCAGGGTTACGAGATCTGCCGCAGCTGGAATATCAACAAGCTGCCGCCCTCTCTGCTTTGCTACCGCAGGCAGGGAGAGCAAGAACACTGGAGCATCGATGTGGACGCCGTGAAATCCATGCTCGGCAGCCGCTCTGATCAATTCACCAATGCCAAGACTATCCTGTCGTTCGGCAAGCAGCTCGATCGTATCACCATACGCGACCAGGATCGCCGCTGAGGCGCAAAAAATTACGGATCGCCCCTTGACACTTGCGGGAGCGGCTACTAAGGTAACACTCTTCGACGGCAAATGGTCGAGAAGGATGATCGCTACGAAGCGAGGAGTCAGCGGTGGCGGGACAGAATTTACCGAGTGAACGCATCCGAATTCGGATGGAAGCCTACGATTACGAGGTGCTCGACCGTACCGCGCAGGAGATCGTGGATACGGCGGAGAAAACGGGTGCCATCGTTCACGGTCCCATCCCCCTGCCCACGCGCATCGAACGCTACACGGTGCTGCGGAGTCCGCACATTGACCGCAAGTCGCGCGAGCAGTTTGAGATTCGGACGCACAAACGTCTGATCGACATCTTGCAGCCGACTGGCAAAACTATCGAAGCACTGAACAAGGGTCTCAGCCTTCCTCCCGGCGTGGACATCAAGATTCGCGTCCTGGCAGGAACGGCCTCTTAATATATATTATAATCGCTCAGGGGGCTTATGCTCCCTGCTCAGCAGTCTCGAAACGATCCCTCGTAGGGGGATACGTCGAACCGAGTAATCGCAGCGATACGAGAGCAAACGGAATTTCCTCCGAAGTGTTCGGAGGAGGGTGAATCATGCTCACTTTGAATGTCTATAACCGGCAGGGCGATGCGGTCGGGACGGTGCAGGTCGATCCGGCGGAGTTCGGCGGTGCGGTCAACAAGCAGCTGCTGCACGATGTCGTACTGATGTATCTGGCCAATCAACGGGCCGGCACGCATTCGACGTTGCGGCGTGGCGAAGTGGCCGGCAGCACCAAAAAGCTGTTTCGCCAAAAGGGCACCGGCAATGCCCGCGTCGGCACGCGTCGCACCAACAAGCGCCGCGGTGGTGGCACTGCCAAGGGGCCGAAACCACGCGATTACGAATATCATCTTCCCAAGAAGGCCGTCCGCGCCGCCACGCGTATGGCTATCCTCAGCAAATTTCAAGACAACGAGGCGCTGATTCTCGACGATCTGACGCTCAGCGAAGTGAAGACAAAGCAGATCGCCGGGCTGCTCAAAGCGCTCAAGCTCCAGGGTACTACGTGCCTGTTGGGCATCAAAGACTACGACAAGAACGTTTATCTGTCGGCGCGCAACATACCGGAAGTTAAGGTGCTGCCGGCGTCACAGTTCAACGCCTACACCGTGCTGCGGCAGAAACGACTGGTACTGACCCGTGCCGCCCTCGAGGAACTGCGTCGGTCCGCAGTGCCGGCGGGCAGCCCGCAGCGCCCGCAAGGAGGAGAGTAAGACATGGCTAATACTACCGAGCGAATGCGCGGGCCGAAGCTGGAGCCGTACCAGATCGTCCTCCGCCCGCTGATTACCGAGAAAGGCACGCATCAGTCCCAACATCGGAGCGAGAAACGCAAGAATTGGGCACCGGCCTATTCGTTCGAGGTTAATCCCTGGGCGACCAAGACGGAGATCAAGGCGGCGGTTGAAGAGCTGTTCGGCGTCCGCGTCGCCAAGGTGCGGACCCAGAATCGCCTGGGCAAGCAGCGGCGCTATCGTTTCAAGATGGGCCGGCTGCCCAACTGGAAAAAAGCCATCGTCACGCTCCAGCCGGAAAGCCCGGTGATCGAGTTCTTCTAAAGGAGATTTGTCGTCGCGTGCGACGGTAAAAAAGGGTGAAACCATGGGTATTCGTCAATACAAACCGACGACGCCAGGGCGGCGGCAAGGCTCCGTCAGTGATTTTGCGGAGATCACGGATCGTAAGAAGAAGCCGGAGAAATCGCTGCTGCGCCCTATGCCCAAGAAGGGCGGTCGCAATAATCAGGGGATCATCTGCACGCGTTTTCGCGGCGGCGGACACAAACGCCGTTATCGCCTCATTGATTTCAAGCGCAAAAAGGACGGCGTGTGGGCGACGGTGGTGGCCATCGAATACGATCCCAATCGCTCGGCCCGCATTGCCCTGTTGCAGTATGAGGACGGCGAGAAAGCATACATTCTGGCGCCGGAAGGGCTGAAGGCTGACGATCGCGTCATCAGCGGCGAGGACGTGGAGCCGCGTATCGGCAATTGCTTGCCGCTGCGAAAAATTCCGCTGGGTATGACGATTCATAATCTGGAGATGCAGCCGGGCCACGGCGGCCAATTGTGTCGCAGCGCCGGCACCGCCGCCACCTTGACTGCCCGGGAAGGCAAATGGGCGCAGATCACACTGCCTTCCGGCGAGGTGCGCCGCCTCAGCTCGGAATGCCGGGCCACTATTGGCATGATCGGCAACGCCGAGCACATGAACATCAGCCTCGGCAAGGCTGGCCGTAAACGCTGGCTGGGCCGAAAGCCGCACAACCGCGGCACGTCGATGAACCCGGTCAACCATCCGATGGGCGGCGGCGAAGGGCGCACAGCTGGCGGCCGACATCCGTGCAGTCCCACTGGCGTACTCGCCAAGGGCGGCAAGACACGCAAGAAACGTAAGCCATCCAATGCCGCCATCATCCGCCGTCGCCGGCCAGGACCGCATTATGCCGTGAGTTAAGAGATTAACGGGGAGAAAGTGATGAGCCGGTCTCTCAAAAAAGGGCCTTACGTTGATGAACGCCTGATGGCCAAGGTGGAACGCAATCAGCGCACCGGCAAGCGGGAGCCGATCAAAACCTGGTCGCGTGATTGCACCATCGTTCCGGAATTTGTTGGCACAACGTTCCTCATCCACAATGGCAAGAGTTTTCTTCGCCTCTATGTGACGGAGGACATGGTCGGCCACAAGCTCGGCGAGTTTTCGCCAACGCGGATCTTCAAAGGACACAGCGGCGGCAAAGCTAAAGCGGCGGCAAAATAAACCGATCCCGGGGTGGAGCAGTGGTAGCTCGCCAGGCTCATAACCTGGAGGTCGTAGGTTCAAATCCTACCCCCGGAATTAGCGGCGAGAGGGATTATAATCATGGAATACAAGGCCAGTCATCGTTTTGCTGATATGTCGGCGCGGAAGATTCGGCCGTTTGCCACGCTAATTCGTGGCCGGCCTGCTGATGAGGCGCTGGAGCTGTTGCGCTTTTTGCCCAACCGAAGCGCCCGGCTCTTGGAGCAGGTGCTCAAAAGCGCCCTGGGCAACGCCGAGGACCGCGGCGCACGCAATATCGATGACCTGATTGTCCGTGAATCACGCGTTGATGATGGACCGATCATGAAACGCATCATGCCCCGCGCGCGAGGCACGGCGTATCCGATTAAACGGCGTTACTCGCATATTCGTGTAACGTTGTCCGATGAGGCATAAAGGAAGCGGGTAGATCCTATGGGACAAAAAACGCGACCGACGGGCTTTCGCACCGGCATCATGGTCGATTGGCTGAGCCACTGGTACGCCAACAAGCAGGATTTTTCCGATCTTCTTGTGGAAGACGCCAAGATCCGCAAGTTCATCAAAAAGCGCTACGGCGGCTCTGGTATATCGAAAATCCGTATTCAGCGGACGCGCGAAAAGGTGACGGTGTTCATTCACGCCGCTCGCGTCGGCATGATTATCGGTAAGAAAGGCCAGGAAGTCGATAAACTGACCAAGGATCTGGAAAATCTGACGCACCGGCACATCGAGGTCAAGACGTTGGAGGTTAACCGGCCGGAGCGGGATCCGCAATTGGTGGCGGAAGACATTGCCGAGCAGTTGCAGAAGCGGGCCAGCTTTCGCCGCACTATGAAGCGCGCTATCGATACAACGATGGAAGCGGGGGCCAAGGGGATTCGTGTTCAGCTGGCCGGCCGGCTGGGCGGTGCAGAAATGGCCCGCACGGAGAGTAGCATGGCCGGCAGCATCCCCCTGTCCACCCTGCGGGCCAAGATCGAATACGGCTTTGCCGAAGCCAAGACGGCCCAGGGCCACATCGGCATCAAGGTGTGGATCAACAACGGCGATTATCTCGCTCCCGAAGAAACAGCCGAGGGAGCGCCGGCGCCGGGCCGAGGTCGCGGCCGAGGAGCGCGGCGCGGATAAGAAATAACAACTGAGCCGCGACCGTAATTGGTGTCTCCAAGCGGAGCGGGGGGGGAAACTGCCATTGCGGTCTCGGCTCGGGTGATAAAGGTATAAGGAGAACTATCATGCCGCTGATGCCAAAGCGCGTGAAGTATCGCAAGACCCAGCGGGGAAAAGTGCGCGGCAAAGCCTGCCGCGGCAACACAGTTAGCCACGGCGATTTCGGCTTGCAAGCGCTCGAGGGTGGTTGGCTCAGCGCCGAAGCCATCGAGGCCGGCCGCATCACCGCCACGCACTCGGTACGCGGCGAAGGCCGTTTGTACATCCGTGTTTTCCCGCACAAATCGGTAACAGCCATCCCTGCCGAAACGCGCATGGGCAAAGGTAAGGGCGAACCCGAATACTGGGCCGCCGTCATCAAGCCAGGTATGATCCTCTACGAGATCGGCGGTCTGCCGGAGGCAGCGGCACGCGACGCCCTGGCCCGTGTCGCTTATAAGATGCCGTTCCGTTGCCGTTTCGTCTCGCGGCGGCCGTCCGTGGGATAAGGAGAACACGCCATGAAACCAGCGGAATTGCGTGCTATGAGCGATGAGCACCTGGAGTTGACACTCAGGGAAACCATCAAGAATCTGTTTCATCTGCGTTTCCAATCGGCTACCGAGCGCCTGGAAACGCCCAGCGAGATCCGCAAGGCCAAGCGCGACATCGCCCGCATTAAGACCATTCAGCGCGAGCGTGAGTTGGCCGCACAAAGAAAGGCTGTTGAGGGAGCGATGGGCAATGGTTGAGGCAAGCGAACGAGGCAAAAGGCGCCTGGAAACCGGCGTCGTCACCAGCGACAAGATGAACAAGACCCGCCGTGTTGAGATCGCGCGCCTGGTCAAGCATCCGCGCTACGGTAAATACGTCCGGCGCCGGACCATTTGCCACGTCCATGACGAGAACAACGAATCACGCCTGGGTGATACGGTGGAGATCATGGAGACGCGGCCTTTGTCCAAGACCAAATGTTGGCGGCTGGTTCGCATTGTCGCCAAGGCGCCGGAGTTGCCTGCCCATCATGCTCAGACGCCGGAACTGGGAATTACAGGAGAAAAGGATCGGGTTACGACATGATTCAGATGTATACGTATCTGGACGTTGCCGACAACACCGGCGCTAAAGAGTGCATGTGCATCAAGGTGTTGGGCGGCACGCGGCGGCGCTATGCCGGCCTGGGCGATGTGATTATCGCCAGCGTCAAGAAGGCCAATCCCGGCGGCGATGTCAAGCCCGGCGACGTGGTCCGCGGTGTCATCGTTCGCTGCAAGAAGCCGACGCGCCGTGATGACGGCAGCTATGTCCGTTTTGATCGTAATGCGATGGTTATCATCGACGCCGAGCAGAACCCGCGTGGCACGCGCATCTTCGGTGCTGTGGCCCGCGAGCTGCGCGAAAGCGGGTTCGTCCGTATTGTCAACTTGGCGGCCGAGGTGGTGTAAGAATCTTGAGCGGGAGGTATAAGCCTCCGCTCAGATAAACCAGATAGATATATGGCGGGTTGTGTATTATGCACGTTCGCAAAGACGATATGGTAGAGGTGATCGCGGGCGATGACGCGGAGAAGGGCCGCGCCCATAAAGTACTGCGTGTGCTTCCCAAGAAAAACAAAGTGGTAGTGGAAGGCGTCAACCGCGTGTACAAACACGTTCGACCGAGCCGCCGCAATCCGCAAGGTGGGCGGCTCTCCAAGGAAATGCCCATTGATGCCTCCAATGTGCTGCTGTTTTGTCCCAATTGCCGGCGCGGTCGCCGTATCGGCCATCGCTACGCCGCCGACGGCCACAAAGAGCGCTTTTGCAAGAAATGTGGCGCCGGACTCGGCGCCCTTAGTAAGCCCAACCCGAAGTACGCCCAAAAAACATAGGCGTCGCGATTTGTAGGGCACACGCTGGCAGCGTGTGCCCTACAAATCGCGACCGAGATTTGACGGTCGAAAAGTCCAGTTGTTAGGCGAGAACGATCATGGCCCGCTTGCTGGAACGCTATCAAAACGAAATTGTGCCACAGCTTAAGAAAAAGCTGGGCCGCGACAATCTGCTGAGCTTGCCGCGCTTACAGAAGATCGTCGTCAATATGGGCGTTGGCAAAGCCCTGCAAGACAAAAATCGTATGGAGCAGGCAGCAGAGCAGTTGTCGCTCATCACGGGACAGAGGGCACAGATCCGCAAGGCCAAGAAGGCGGTCAGCGGTTTTCGGCTCCGTCAGGGCAACGAGATTGGCTGCCGCGTCACGCTGCGCGGCCGGCGCATGTATGAGTTCATGGATCGCCTCATCAGCATCGCTCTGCCGCGTATCCGTGACTTTCGCGGTCTCAACCCGCGCAGTTTCGACGGCCACGGCAACTACAGCCTCGGCCTGAGCGAGCAGTCGGTGTTTCCGGAGATCGATCCCGACAAGATCACGTTTGTGCAAGGCATGGACGTGACGTTTGTCACCAGTACGAACAGCGACGACGAGGCCCGCGAATTGTTGCGGTCCTTCGGCATGCCCTTCCGCGAAACGTAAAAATCCGGCGAGCGAGCGTGTTAATCCGCCGGTGGAGTACCGGGGAGTTAACACACTCGCTCGCCAAGTTAGAGAAAAACCATGGCCACCGAAGCAAAATACGTCAAATTCCTGAAGCAGCTGGCCAAGCTGGAAGCCAGCAAAAAGCCGGATGCCAAGGTGAAGATGCCGCCGCGCGAACGCATCCGGGTGCGGCTGCGTTGCAAACTGTGCGGACGGCCACGTGCCGTCTATCGCAAGTTCGGCATCTGCCGCATCTGTTTTCGCAACATGGCCAGCGATGGCCTGATTCCGGGCGTCAAAAAGGCCAGTTGGTGAGGGTGCTTTCGCTATGATGACCGATCCGTTAGCCGATATGTTGACCCGCATCCGCAACGCCAACCGCATCGAGCGGCCGGCCGTGGACATCCCGGCCACCAAGCTCAAAATCGCCGTCGCTCAGGTGCTTAAGGAGGAAGGATTTATCCTCGATTATCACGTTGGCCGATTGCAGATCGACGAACAGGGCAACAAAACGTTTGTCCAGGAGCAGGATCTCGGCAAGCCGCATGTTCTACTGCGGGTCTATCTGAATTATGGACCGGAGGGCGAGCGCGTTATCCGGCACATCGAACGGGCCAGCCGTCCGGGCCGTCGGCTCTATCGTCGGGCTGAACAGCTCAAGCCGGTGCTCGATGGCTTGGGCATCAGCGTCATTAGCACCAGCCGCGGTGTCATGAGCGATCGCAAGGCCCGCGCCCAACGGCTGGGCGGTGAATTGTTGTGTACGGTTTGGTAAGGGGGAGAATTATGTCGCGCATCGGCAAACAACCTGTGCCCATTCCCGCTGGCGTCAAAGTCCAAATCGCCGACGGTAAGGTCTCTGTAGAAGGACCGAAAGGCCAGAAGTTGGAGTTCCCCTATCATCGGCTCATCAAAGTCGAGGTGGACGAGAACGCCAAGGTCATCCGCGTTGCCCGTCCCGATGATGAACGTTTCACGCGCTCGCTGCATGGACTGACGCGCAGCATCATCGCCAACATGATCGAGGGCGTCACCAAGGGCTACGAGAAACGTCTGAAAATCGAAGGGATCGGCTACCAGGCGACGGCCAAGAACAAGGGAGTCGAGCTGACGGTCGGTTTCGCCAATCGCGTGTTGATGGTCCCGCCGGCCGGCGTCACCGTCGAGGTGCCGGACCCAACTACCATTGTCATCAAAGGGGCGGACAAGCAGAAGGTCGGCCAGTTCGCTGCCGAGGTACGACACGTTCGCCCGCCGGAACCGTACAAGGGCAAGGGTATCCGCTACGAGAACGAACAGGTCCGCCGCAAGGAAGGCAAAGCCTTCGCCGGCGGCGCCAGTTGAGTGAGGCATCCATGAATGAGCAAAAGCTCAAGCAAGTGCGTCGGTTGCGTCGCAAGCGGCACGTGCGCCGCCAGATCCGCGGCACGGCGGAACGGCCGCGGTTGTCGGTGTTTCGCAGCTCCAAGCACATTTACGCCCAGTTGATCGACGATCTGAACGGCCGTACTTTGGCCGCTGCCAGCACCAACGCGCCCGATTTACGCAAAGAGCTAGGCTACGGCGGCAATGTCAAGGCCGCGCAGGCGGTCGGCAAACGTTTGGCTGAGATCGCCAAGGAGCGCGGCATCACCAAGGCGGCATTCGACCGCGGATATTATCGGTATCATGGCCGTATCAAGGCGCTGGCTGATGCGGCGCGGGCGGAAGGACTGCAATTTTAGAAACGATTTCATCTGAGCATCGGAGCGGGGGCGTAACTCTTCGCTCCGAGAGTAATAACAGACGAGTAAAATTATGGCCAGAGAACGTGGAGAAGGCCGCCCAGATGGGCTGGAAGATCGCGTGGTGAAGATTCGCCGCTGCGCCGCCGTGGTCAAGGGCGGTCGGCGTTTCAGCTTTAACGCCTTGGTGGTCGTCGGCGATAACAAAGGGCGCGTCGCTGCAGGCTACGGCAAGGCCAATGAAGTGCCCCCCGCCGTCGAAAAAGCCACCAAGGATGCTCAGGAAACGATGAAGCGCTCCAAGCGCGTATCGCTGCGTGGCGACACCATTCCGCATCGCATCATCGGCAAGTTCGGCAGCAGCCGTGTTATCTTGGTGCCGGCCGGCCCCGGCACTGGCGTCAAGGCCGGCCCCGGCGTCCGCGACGTGTTGGAAGTGTGCGGCATCCGGAACATTTTGACCAAGGTACATGGCAGCACCAATCCCATCAATCTGGTCAAGGCCACCATCGCTGGCTTGATGCAATTGCGGACCCGCGAAGAAGTGGCCCGCTTGCGAGGAGTGAATCTGTAATGGACCTTAGCCAAGTACACATCGGCGTTCACAAGCTGCGCAAGAAGAAGCGTGTTGGCCGTGGCCCCGGCAGCGGCCACGGCAAAACCGCCACGCGCGGCCACAAAGGACAATGGGCCAGCGCCGGCGCCGGCAAACCCGCCGTCATGTTCGAGGGCGGACAGATGCAACTGTTCCGCCGCATTCCCAAGCGTGGCTTCAGCCACGCTACCTGGGATAAGAAGTATCACATCGTCAACGTCGGTGATCTCAACCGCTTCAACGACGGCGATATCGTCGATGCCGAGACGCTGCGGAAAACTGGACTAGCCAAAGGACCGGCAGATGGGGTACGAATTCTAGGGATGGGGGAATTGACCAAAAAGCTGACGGTGCGAGCGCACCATTTTTCCAAGTCGGCCCAAGAAAAAATCAGCGCTCGCGGCGGCACGATCGAGGTCATCCCGCCGCCCAAGAAACCGAAGCGAAATAAGATGAAGCCGCGGACGCCGCAGCAATCGTAAAGATTTGCCAAACGGGGCATCGACACGCCCCGCTCGCCGAGGAGTTGGTATGCGCAAGCAAAATCCCTATCTGATCGGACTTGCCGCTGCTGTGGGGCTATTTCTCTTGCTGCTGCTCATGATGGGCAGAGACTACTGGCAGCAAGCGTTGGTCGTCGAAGCCTTGGCCCTGCTTACGGCCTTTTTGCTCTATCGCGGCAAGATCAAGGCCATCTTTACTATTCCGGAACTGCGGCAGAAAATTTTGCTGACACTATTGTTCTTGGCCATCTATCGCATCGGCTTTGCCATCCCGCTGCCGTTCGTCGATCAATCGAAAATGACGGCGGCGCTGGGGGCCGGGGGGGCCCTGGGCAATGTGCTCAACTTCGTGTCCATGTTCTCCGGCGGCAACCTCAGCCAGGCCACCGTGTTCGGACTCGGTATCATGCCGTACATCTCCGCCTCAATTATTTTCCAGCTCCTCGCCGCCGTCTATCCGCCGCTGGAAAAATTGCAAAAAGAAGGAGAGAGCGGCCGCAAGAAGATCAACGAATATACCCGCTATGCCACCGTTCTTATCTGCTTGTTTCAAGGATTCATGTACGTGCAATACCTCATGGGGCCGCCACCCACCAAACTAGGCTGGGCCCTGGAGGCTTACAAAGACAGCACGCTGGCCTTGATTTCGATGGTAGTGACACTGACGTGCGGCACCATTTTCTTGATGTGGCTGGGTGAGCAGATCGATGAATACGGCATCGGCAATGGCATCAGCCTCATCATCATGGCCGGCATCATTGCCCGTATGCCAGCGGCAGCGGCGAGTTTGTTTTTCGAGAACGGCCATTTCAAGGACTCGGTGTTCACTCTCGGCGGCGGCGGCGGCGGCCGCGACATGAGCTTCGAGAAACTTGTGGTGATGATCGTTCTGTTCATCACGGTAGTAGTTGGCGTGATCGCTATCACCAAGGGGCAGCGGCGCATCAAGACGCAATCGGCCAAGCACGTCCGCGGCCGCCGCGTCTTTGGCGGCACCAGCCAATGGCTGCCCTTGCGCGTTAACCAGGCCGGCGTCATGCCCGTCATCTTCGCTAGCAGCTTGCTGGTAGTGCCTTACTTCATTTTCAACGCCCTGGCCTCGGCCACCGAATGGCGCTGGGCACAGGTGCTCCAGCAGATCTTCGAGCGCCAGGGCTACTGGTACACGGTTCTGTTCATCGCCCTGATTTACGTCTTTTGTTATTTCTGGACGGCCCTGATCTTCAATCCCAAGGAGATGGCCAACAATTTAAAGGATTACGGCAGTTTCATCCCCGGCTATCGGCCGGGCAAGCGAACGGCGGAGTACCTGGAGCGCGTCATGTACCGCATCACCTACGTCGGTGCGGCGTTCCTGGCCGTCATCGCTGTCGTTCCCACGCTCATCACCAACACTTTGAACGTCGAGTACACCGTGGCCCAGTTTTACGGCGGCACGGGCTTGCTCATCGTCATCAGCGTTGCTCTTGATCTGGTGCAAAAGATCAACAGCCATCTGGTCATGCGCAATTATCCGGGATTGACAGAAGATTGAGGGAGCAGAGGGTGCGCGTAGCGCTCCAAGACCTGGGGCGTTAACACGCTCCGCCGCCTCCTCTTGCTAGTTGAATGGTCATTCCCCAAAATAATCGGGAAGAGATTCGTCCGGGGTTCGGCGCCCCGGTCTTCCCACCACGGCAATGAGTGTGCCGCCCTTCCTACAAGGCAGGCTTGGTGGCGGAACAGGGCCATCCATGCGTCTTATTCTTCTCGGTCCGCCTGGATGCGGCAAGGGAACTCAGGCCAAGCTGCTCAGCGAGCGCAACGGCCTGGAACACATCGGCACCGGCGACATTCTCCGTGAAGCCATTCGCCAGCAGACACCTGCCGGGCTACGTGCTCACCCTTACGTTGAAAAGGGGCAACTTGTCCCTGATGACCTGGTCAACGACGTAGTTGCTGAGCGTTTCAACCTCAATGATCCGCCGGAGTGTTTCGTCCTGGACGGCTATCCGCGCACGCTCGCTCAGGCCGTCGCTTTCGATCAAGTGCTGCGGCAGCATTATTTTGATTTGACCGCTGTTCTTCTCTTCCAGATCAGCGATGAGGAGATCATCGCACGCGTCGGCGAGCGCTGGAGCTGTCCCAAGCCCGGCTGTAAGGCGACCTACCACACCCAAAGCAAGCCACCGAAAGTGCCCGGCATTTGCGATTATTGCGGCACCAAACTGATCCAGCGCGAGGACGACCGCCCAGAGACGGTGAAAGCCCGATTAGTGGTGTATCATAAGAACATAGGGCCGCTGGCAGGCTACTATCGCGTCCAGGAATTGTTGCGTGAAGTGCCCGGTCATGGAGCGATCGAGCAAGTGTATGCCAACATCATGACAATCTTGAACGAGCAGGCAAAACGTAAATGTTAAGGGCATTTTTTCCCCACAAGCCGGAGTTGAAATCGCCGCGTGAGATCGGCCTGATGCGTGAAGCCGGCAAAGTAGTGGCCGAGGCGTTACGTCTGTGTCGCAGCATGGCCAGGCCCGGCGTCAAAACCATCGAAATCGATCAAGCTGTTGAGGCGTTGTTTGCCTCGCGCGGCGCTCTGCCGCTCTTCAAAGGTTATCCCGGTCGCGTGCCGTTCCCGGCAGTGACATGCATTTCCATCAACGAACAAGTGGTCCACGGCATTCCCGGCCAGCGCGTCATCCGTGAAGGCGATCTGCTGAAAATCGATACCGCTTGCAAGCTCAACGGCTGGTGCGCCGATGCGGCCATCACCGTGATGGTCGGCCAGGTCAGTCCAGAAAAGCGCCGGCTTGTCGAGGTCGGCGAACTGGTGCTGAAGACAGCCATGATTGAAATGGCCCGGCGCAAATGGTGGTCCGAGGTGGCCGGGCATATGCAGCGTGTGGCCGAGTCAGCAGGTTTCAGCGTGGTAACGCAGTACGTCGGCCACGGCATCGGCCGGGTCATGCACGAAAACCCGCAGGTGCCCAATTTCGTCAACCGCGAACTGCGTAAACATGATTTCAAACTAGAAGAAGGGCTGGTGCTGGCCGTCGAGCCGATGGTCAACATGGGCCGCGCCGACACCGATACGTTGCGCGATCATTGGACCGTAGTGACGCGCGACGGCTTACCCAGCGTCCACGTTGAGCATACCTTGGCCGTGACACGCGAAGGCGTCTACGTCATCACTGCAGATGAGGAGACGCTGATTCCGCGTGCGTAGGGAATTTTATCTCGGTTTAGGTCGTTCCCAACTCGGATCATAATCGAGTGAGAAAATCCGCTGGATGCGTTCGGCCCGACCGCCGCTCTCGTCGCGCAATACTTCCAGGGCTTGATGAATGCAGGCGAGGCGCGGATCGTTCACTACCTGGCTACTGCCGGCGCCGCGGCTGATGCGATCGAGGATGGCAGCGAGATCAAGCAGCTTACAGCGCGCTTCGAGAAAATACGCATCCAAAGCGGCGCGGGATGATAAAGGAGTCATGGCGTTTGCCTGGCAAAGAGTCGTTGATATTCCAGACTCACTAATTGATTCAAACTGCCCGAACGAAATCCTTCCAGATCGAGCGTGACGTAACGAAAGCCGAGTTCTTTCAAGCGCCGCACCAATTCCTGATGGATGGAAGGCTCAAGCAGGCGAGCCAACTCGCTGGGCGGCACTTCGATGCGGGCCAACTCACCTTCATGTAGACGGACGCGGCACTCTCGATAACCGAGGGCGTGCAGATATTTCTCTGCTTCCTCCACACGGGCCGTGCGTTCGCGCGTCACCTCAACGCCGGGGGCGAGCCGGCTCGACAGGCACGGCGACGCCGGTTTGTCCCACGTGGGCAGGCTCCAGGCCAAAGCCAAGGCACGGACATCCGCCTTGGTAAAGCCAGCTTCCTGCAACGGATGACGGACGTGATGTTCCGCCGCTGCCTTCAAGCCGGGACGATAATCACCGGAATCATCGAGGTTCGCTCCACTGCAAATGACCGATACGCCCAACTCTGGCAGCAGCGTTTCGAGGCGCGAATACAACTCACTCTTGCAAAAATAGCAGCGGCTACCGTCATTGCGGACGTAATTGGCATTGTTGAACTCTGCGGTGGCGACGACCTGGTGACGAATACCGATGCGCTGGGCCAGGCGGCGGGCCTCTTCGATTTCAGCTCGCGGCACGCTCGGACTGTCGGCTGTGATGGCAACGGCCCGGTCGCCAAGGGCTAGCTGCGCCGCCTGGGCAACGACGGTGCTATCGATACCGCCGCTGAAAGCAACCGCCGCTGAGCCGAGGCCGCGCAGCACTTCCAAAAGCCGATCACGTTTGATGGCCAATTCGGATGGCACAGACGAGAGGGTGAATGCGGCGGTACTCATATCGCCATAATATGCTATCCTTGGAGAAGCCTCAAGCGGAGAGCGAAACCGAGAGAAAATGCGAAAACCAATGTTTCGGACTCTTGCGTTGTTCCAACTATTGCCCCGATCGACGCAGAGAGAGGGGCGACAGGACCAGATGAGGAGTCTTCCTGCAAGCGATCCGCGTTTCCGCACCGCTGGCGAACAGCCAGCGTCCGTTAGTTGGTGGGAGCTGCACCAAGCCGGCGGACACCGGCCGTTCGCCGTTAACCCTTAATTGCGAGCGCCTTGAGAAGCAGGATTTCGACCGCGAGCAGGATTGCGGACGCGCAGGGCTTCCTGTGCTTTGTTGTCTAGAGTGTTTAAGTCGTAGAGACGGCTGGCCTCGTCGGTGCGGCCGGCCTCCCGATAGGCTACGGCCAGTTTGTTACGGCAGTCGCCAGTGGCGGGATGATCGGGACCAAGCCACTTTTCCCGCAACTGGAACGCTTGCTCATACTGCTTGACCGCCTGCTCGGCTTCTCCCAGGTCCAGGTAGCTTGCACCCAGGATCTCACGTATGGATGCCTCGACCATTGGCCGATCCGGGAATGCGCCTGTGACCTTCGCTGCGGCTGCCTCCACTGCTTTGCGCAGCGTCACATCTTTGCCCAGACCCTCGCGGCTCCAGCTTGTCGGATGGCCCGCCGCCAGGAAAACATGGTCTCGGAGAAAGTCCAGCACAGCCTTGGCATCCTCTGCCGAACGCCGCGCCTCCTTCTCCGCCGCCAATGCCTTCTCACGCTCCTCCGCCAGAACCTGGCGCGCTTCCGTCACCTGCTCCAACTGTTTTTTAAGCTCGGCCTCAGCCTTCCGCGCCTGGTCGCGCTCCTCTGTGACCTGTTGTAGGGTTGTCTGCGTCAGATCTTCGGCTCGCAGTTTCCACACCGTCAGGCCAGCGCCGCCCAGAGCGACCGGCAGCAGGAGCAGAGCACCTACCGTCCTCAAGCCACGCGGTTTTTTCGGTCCCATTTTTTTGGCCTCCATCGATTCGTTCATCAAATCCCCTTGGATGGTACGCGTCTGTGCGCCCTGGGCCTCATAGCCCCCAGTGGGGTCCGCGCCGGCTTGCTCCAGGTCTCGCCGGGGAGGGCGAGGACCGGGAGAAGCGGCGAAGTGTGCCGCCACCAGTTCTTCGACTTGCCGCCTCAGCACGACGTCGTCGCCGCAAGCACCGGCGATATAGGCTTCACGCACCTCTGCCGATGCAATCTTGATCGCGTTCGAGACGATGGCATCCCGATCCTGCATTTCAGTCAACATAGACGTTCTCCACGAACACCTGAATCTAGAGGATTGTCCGATTGAGTCTGGACAGTTGTTGTTATCATCCTTGTGAAACACATGGTCCTCCTTAGGCAAACACGGTTTTTCCTATTCTTTCTTCGCCGCAGGAGCTGTACTCGCCAGTCCTCCTTCGTGCGGTAGCGCTGGAGCCTCCAACCGCACGGCGCAGCCTTCACTCAACTCCGCGATGTTGCCGACGATCACCTGTTCTGTGCCGTCAATGGGCACCCATCCCTCCTCGCCGGCTTTCGCGGGGACTTGGCGATTGGTGACCTCGATCCACTCGCCGTCGCTGACGCCTACCTGGACTGCGGTTTGCACAGCATGGCCGTTTTCGTAGCTCCAGTAGTAGGCCTGATCACCGTTATAGATGAGGGCATTGGCCGGCACGGCCCGTACGTTGTCGCGTTCGATGAGGACTTTGCCATAGGCGTACATTCCCGGCAGAATCTCGTTGTTGAGGTTGCGCAAGTCGATCTCGGCACGCAGCGTTCGGCTCTTGACATTGAGAGCCCAGGCCGTGCGCACCACGTAGGACGGAATCCACTCGTCGCGGTAGCCCTTGATCTGGACGCGCGCCTTCGAACCGACGCGGACATAGTTGGCGTCCGCCTCGGGAACATCGACAAAGATGCGAACAATGTCGGTGCGATCGACCACATAAATCGGTGCAGCCTGCCCCGAAGGTGAGAGATGTGGCGCGTTGTGATCGGCTGTGGGGTCGCCTGTTCGCGGCAGAACAAAGTCCCAGCTGTTGGCATTGCGAGCCACAATCACGCCGTCATACGGGGCAGGGATCGTCAGGTAGTCTACCCAGGCATCGAGTCGTTTGGCATCGCTCTCTGCTACGCGGACGCGCGCCTTTTCCACATCGACATCGATCTGGTCCTCTCGAAGTGCCTCTTCAGCTTTGAGCAGGTCCGCCGCCTTTTTCTCCACGTCCGCTTCTGCCGCCATCCATGCGGCCTTGCTCATCCGGTACTGATTTTGCGATTCGAGCAGGACTTGAGGATCAACGACCGCCCGTTTGACCTCGCGCTCCAGGCGATTGACTTCCGATTCCCAGCGCCACGTGTCGGATTTATACTTCTCCACGATTTCCTTGGCTTCCTTGAGGGCTGCCTTGGCTGCCTTCACCTGAGCCTCGGCTACCTTCACGAGTTGTTCGGCCAAGCGGACCCGTTCCTGATCTAATTTGACGGTGCGCCATTTGGTCTCGCGGTCTTCTTCCAATTCCGGCACATAGAGAGTGCAGAGAACATCGCCCTTCTTCACTTTGTCGCCGATGTCCACGTTCCATTTCTTGATGTAGCCGCTCACCTTCGGAAAGATCGACGTACGCTCGTAAGGCTCAACGAAACTCGGCTGGCCGACGATGCGGACAATCCTGCGGTACTGCGGTTGCATCACCTGGACCGTGGGAGGCTCCTGGACGCTCGGGGCTGTGACCTTCTCCTCTTTTTCGCAACCCGGTGCTACCAGAACAACTAGCAAGCCGAACGTGAGCCAGGAGAAGCGGTTCCTAAAGGATCTCAGATTAAGGGGACACATCAATGAACCTCCAAATAAGGGTGCTGGACCTTACGCGCCTCCGAGTAAGGGGTCTGCATGAGGGAGCACCTGGCCATCCTCCGCAGCATGAGTATGCTCGTTATGTTCCTCTGCACGATCGTAGACATGCGGATCATAATGCACGCTCTCGGGGTCATCTGGATAAATCGAGGGCGAACGATACACTTTCTTGCCGATCACCACAGCGAAGATAGACGGCAGCACCAACAAGGTGGCAAAGGTGGACATCACCAA
>JAJPHU010000367.1 GCA_021325115.1 Planctomycetota bacterium
CTGAGCCCATTCGAGAAGAAGCAGACCGGTTTTTTTTGTCTCCGACAGCGCGGCGACGGCAACCATCGCGGCCACAGCAACGACGGTGAGAACGATGCTTCGACTTCGCATGACAAACTCCGCAGCAAAGAAAAGCGGGCGATTTCGAGGATAGTGTAGTATTTTTAGGTTAGCCGCAATCCGCTGGGGAGTACGATGCGCGCTTCAGCGGGTCGCGGCTAACCCCCTACGGCCATAAAATGTTGGCCGCATCAACGGCGTGGCCGCAGCGGACCTCGGGAAGCAGGAGCAGACGGCCCTCCTTGGCCTGCAGACGCAGGCACCACTCCCAATCGTGGGCCGGGATATCGCCGACGTGGCTGCCCCAGTGGGCAGGGACTTGATCCGCCCAGTACATCAAACAGCCAGTCCCCGTGTAATCGACCTCGAAGGGAACTGCCGGCAGGGCTGTCAGCTCTTCCGGGACACCGTCGCGCCAGAACCCGCCGACGATTTGTTCGGGCCGATGCCGGTTGCGATAACAGCCGGCGACCGCTTGAGGCGTGGTATAGCCGGACAGCAGGGCGGTAAACAAATCATTGCCCGCCCAGGGGGGTACCAGGATATCATCTTCGATCAACCAGTGCACGTCGCCCCGCATCTCGGTGCGCAGACATGTATAGGCGGCAGCCAGGAACCGCGCTATGGCATCGAGCCGTTCCTTGGGATTGGTCCAGAAAAGCTCACGCCGGTAGGGGAGAATGCGGATGGAACTGAAGGCGAGACGGAAACGGTCGACTTCACGGGCGAGGATCTCGTGCAGGGTTTCAGTAGGACTGTTGTCGAGCACAACCAACTCTGGCCGTTCAGGGGTATCGATCAGATGGACGGCCTGGGCGATGGCCGACATCCAGGCGGGCACCAGTTCCGGCAAGCGTCCGCTGAAAACCACGCCGACACTCAGGCGCGCGTGACGGCGGCGGACGCGCGGTTTGAGATACTCTAGTCGCTGCTCGGAGCGCTCGCCAATGGTCGCGGACCAGGAGCCGGCATGGTAGCGATAGTTGAGCAAGGCTCTGCTGCGCCGCGGCGTGCCCAAGCGTGCGCTGCGCAGGGCCAGGTCCCAATCCCACAGGGTCTTCTCATCGTCCCGCCAGCCGCCGGCCGCCTCAAAAGCCCACCGCGCCCACAGCGACGAGGTGTGAACGAAATTCGTCTGCCACAGGCTAACTTCGCCCCACTCGGGAGCGTTCCAGTAAAGCGCGGCGTCGCCGAAGGTGCGGGCCGATCCGTAAACGAAAGGACAACCAGGCCGCATTGCTTCCAGATGGCATGCCACAAAATCAGCGGTCAGCACATCATCGCCGTCGAGAAAGAGAAGGTAATCTCCCGCAGCGCGCGCCGCGCCCAGGTTGCGCGCGGCAGTGACGCCGCGATGCTCGCGCTGTTCCAGGAGGATAAGGCCCCGATCGACGTAGCGGCCGGCCACCTCCAGAGAGTTATCGCTGCTGCTATCATCCACGTACAGCACCTGGCAAGGCACCGTCTGGCCCAGGGCCGACTCGATCGCTGCGGCCAAAAAGGCCCCGTAGTTACGGGCCGCAATTATAATGCTCATGCGGGACGGCGCTGCTGGGCGGGCCAGTGCGCCAGCGACACGACCGGCCGTCCCCGCACTGCCGTGCAACCCCTGCATAAACGAACCGAAGGACATGGACGGGCACTCCCCGGCCGCCCGGCACCGTGGTAGGAGGGTGTTCTCAACCGTCCTCCTACGCACCACCGGGGCCGATGGTCCCACGCGGAGCATGGGCGCGAGAATTCTGTAATGCACTGGATGCAGACTTAGAGCGAACGGAAGAAATTCCCGCCCCCTGGTGGGGGAAGGAAACGACCGCTCACTCTTAGAGATCCGGGTTAATATTGCACTCCGGAAGGCTCGTTTTCAAGTCCTCTATTGCTTTTTTGCTGATATTGATAGGGTCAAGGTAAAGCTCCTGGAGCGCGGTCAGCTGGCGAAGCTGCTGCACTCCCGCATCGGTGACGGCCGTTTCACGCAGCTGGAGCCAAAGCAATTTCTTCAAGCCGAGCAAATGGACCAGTCCCCGATCGCTGATTTGTGTCTTGGACAAATTCAGAGCGACCAGATCTTTCAGGCTGCTGAGATGGCGAATTCCGGCATCGGTAATCGCCGTATTATGCACGGAAAGTCTTTGGAGATGATGCAAGCGTCCGATCCATTCCAGGCCCGCATCGGTGATATTCGTATTATAGAGATCCAGAACCTGTAAATTTGATAGTGGCGCGATACGAGCCAGGTCTTTATCGGAAATCTTGCGGATACCATGCAAACTGATGGCTATCACCTGGAAAGGCACATTGGGAAGCGGCGGCTTGAGCGGTTGAGGATTATCCTCCCCGGCCCTAATCGCGTCGATGGTCCCGCCGTTGGCCAGCACCCATTCGGCGGCGCGACGGTCGGCTTCTCTGGCGGCGGGAACGTCTGGTCCAGACGAAAACTCTCCGGCAGCCGGGGGGAGTGACGTCTCGTCGGTCGGAGTTTTGTTCCGCCACCAGTATGTCCCCAGCGGGAGCACTCCTGTGATAGCGGCCAACACAAGGACCGCAGCTGCCCAGTGCGCCAGTCGTCTGCGTGGGACGTGCTCCTCCGACGGAGACACACACGAGGGAGTTGTCTCTCCCTTGGCAGAAGCCGTGGGCGGTTTCACCTGAGTGGCTTTGTTGCTGCCACAGAGGGGGCGATGCGTTGCGCGCTGTTCGGAGTCGGCATTGCTGACTCGGGTGAGCAGGGTCGCCAGATTGGCGCCGGCACAGAAGGGACGCAAAGCCTCGGCTGCCTCCGCTGGTGTGGCATAGCGCTGGGTTTTATCGTTGGCCAGAAGTCGTCGCAGCACCGCTGCTAATCCCGTTGGGACCGTTTGCCCCTCGCTTGACCACTCGGCACTCGACGCGGTTGGTTCGCCGATCTCCGACGGCAACTTACCCGTCAGAAGTTTGTACAGCGTGCAACCTAGACTGTAGAGATCCGCACGAATGTCCACGTGATGCGAATCGGTCCTTTGCTCGGGGGCCATATAATCGGCCGTGCCCATCGCTAACCCTGTAGCGGTCAGTTCTTCGCCGCGGTTCACCTCGCCGTATCGTCCCAGACCCAGATCCAGGATCTTGACTTCCCCGGCCGGTGTGAGCATCAGGTTGGATGGTTTGATGTCCCGATGCACCAGACCATTTTGCCGCAGGTACTCCAGCCCCAAGAGCGTCTGGTAAGCGATGGCGCAGGCATCGGGGACCGGCAAGGGACCAAGCAATTGTTGCACCCGCCTCAGATCGAGGCCGTCCACCAGCTCCATGACCAAGAAGGGGATGCCATCCACTTCGCCGGCATCGGTGGCGCGGACGATGTTGGGATGATCGAGCTTGCCGATCAACTCTATTTCCCGATGGAAGCGGGCTAGCGCCGCGCTATCGAGGATGCAATCCAGGGAAGGAAATTTCAGGGCCACTTGCCGTTTCAGCCGGCTATGCCAGGCCTTATAAACCCGTCCCATGCCGCCGTGACCGAATTTGCCCAGCAAGTGATAAACCCCCAGCTGCGTCGGCGGAAAGTCCTCGCCGTCTTTGGAGACATGGGACGTTTGCGTAGGCGTGAACGGAGCGGTTTCAGGAAGCAGAGGCTTATGGGAGTTACCGGTATTCGCCTGGGTGTCCATGACAGATGATTTCTCCTCCCCAATGGCGGCCCATGCGTCTTGATTTACCTTTGCTGATCGGCCTCCTCAGTGTACCCTATGCCCGCACGGCTGTCGAGAATTTTCCTACCCGCCCACTGCGCTTTAGCCGCAGGGCGCAGTCATGGAACCGGGCAGGTAGCGGAGGTGTTCTTCTCCCAGGCCGCCGAAATATCTCAGCTGTGCGTTCCCATGCTTTGGATGGAATGCAGATAAATGCCCCAAGCGGCGCATGCACCGATCGGGGCCGTCTCCACTGGACCGGCTTGTTTCGCGCTGCCGGCGATGTACCATAAGAAAGAAGCAGGAGAAGCTGCTGAACAAACCTGCCTCCGCGCCTGCCTCGATCTGGGGACCACCGATGACGGAAGCCACTCAAGAAAAGACCGGCCTGGGCAATTACTTCGTCGCCAACTATCCGCCGTTTTCTTTCTGGAAGCCGGCTTACCTGCCTGACGCCCGCGCCGCTCTGAATACGGCGCCCGAACCCGATACGCCGCTGGGCCTGTATCTGCATATTCCGTTCTGCCGCAAGCGTTGCAAATTCTGTTACTTCCGCGTCTACACCGACAAGAACGCCCGTGATGTCGAAACCTATCTCGATGCGCTTATCCAGGAAGTGACGCTGTACAGCCGTGTTCCGCTTATCGGCGGCCGGCCGCTGAAATACGTTTATTTCGGTGGCGGTACGCCGTCGTACCTCAGTGCGGCGCAGCTGCGTCGTCTGATGCAGCGCTTGCAGGCCGTGCTACCGTGGCAAGGGGCCGAGGAAGTGACCTTCGAGTGCGAGCCGGGTACGTTGCAGCAGCACAAACTCGAAGCATTGCGTGAATTGGGCGTGACGCGGCTCAGTCTTGGAGTCGAAAATTTCGATCCGAAAATTCTCGAATTCAACGGCCGGGCCCATCTGGAAGAAGAGATTCATCGCGCCTATGATTGGGCGCGCAAACTCGATTTCGAGCAGATCAACATCGACCTCATCGCGGGCATGGTCGGCGAGAATTGGGACAACTGGAAGCAATGCGTCGCCAAGACGCTGGCCCTGGCGCCGGACAGCGTCACTATCTATCAGATGGAACTGCCCTACAATACGACATTCTCGAAGGAGTTGCGGCTGATCGGCCAGGATTCCCCACCCATACAAGGGGAGGGAGAAGGGGGAATTGCCGATTGGCCAACCAAGCGTGCCTGGGTCAACTACGCTTTCGATACGCTGATCGCCGCTGGCTATGAAATATCGAGCGCGTATACCTTGGTCAAGGACCGCCGCCGCACACGCTTCGTCTACCGCGATGCCCTATGGCATGGCGCTGATATGTTCGGCACGGGGGTAGCTTCGTTCGGCCATGTCCACGGTGTTCATCTGCAAAATGTCGATACCTGGGAACAATACGTCGAGATGCTTCGGCGTGGCGAGTTGCCGCTGGGCCGGGCCTTGCCGGTGGGACCGCGCCATCGTCTCATCCGCGAGATGATCTTGCAGCTGAAGACAGGACGGCTCGAGACCGACTATTTCCAGCGCAAATTCGGCACCGACATTCTGGAGACGTTCCGCGAGGGGTTCGAGCAACTGGAGCGCGACGGCAATTTGGTATGCACCGCCGAAAGCGTGGAACTGACGCGTAAGGGGCTGTTGCAGATTGATCGCCTGTTGCCGGTGTTCTTCGAGCCGCAGCATCGCGGCAGCCGTTACACGTGATAAAAATCACCACGAACCACACGACGGATACAAAGAAGAAAAGCTCACTGGATTTTTTGTCTCTTGTTCGTGTGATTTGTGGTGAAAGTTTTTAGAATGGTTTCATGGCCGAGGATCGGACGTTTTTGATGGGCAAGTTTCCCGCTATATTGCCAGGCGGGCTGCGCTATGCGCGCAATCATATGTGGTGCCGCCCCATAGAGGGCGGACGCACTCGCTTCGGGTTCACCTCCTATGCCATCCGATTGATGCAGGATGTGTATTTTCTCGATTGGCAGATCAGTCCGGGCGACCGCGTCGAACTACTCCAGCAGATCGGCCATATTGAGACATCGAAGGCTGTCTCGGATCTGTTCGCGCCGGTGGCCGGGACGATCGTGTCCATCAACCCGGAGCTGCTGAACGATCCGTCCGGCATCAACGTGGACGGCTACGGCGCCGGCTGGCTGTTCGACATGGATTGCGACAGCGCGTCGCTGTGGGATGTGGATGAATATCATCAATTTCTATCGGATAACTGGGAGAAGACCCAACGTCTTATCAAGGGCAAGATCAATATCGAGGAGGAGTGACACCATCATGAGCCGGCAACGTTTGACGGTCGTTCTCTCGCAGGCCCAGGGCAAAAACCCGGCCCGCCGCGCTCTCGAAGAAAGCATCGCCGCTGCGCTCCTCATGGAGCCGGGCCTGGACGTATCGATCGTGCCTTATCTGTATGATCTCGGCCCGGAGCATACTGGCCGGCTATTCCTCGAATCGATCCAAGGCGATATGGTCGTGCTGGCGTGGATGTATCCTCGCGCCGCCTTTTGGCTGCTGGACCGCGATGGCATCAAGGGACACTATGGAGAGAACCAGATTACGCCGCCGGCCGAGACGGATGAACACGAAGAAGACGGCGAACCGGAGCCGCCCAAAGGCATCGGTTCCGTCGATGTGCCCCAGCGCTGGATCTACTGCCTCGATCTGCGCGATCACAATAATTACGCGATTTACGTCCAGGAAGTGCGACGCATCGCTGCGGAGTGCCGTGAGCGGCGCGAGGCGCGGCGGAAGACAGCGGTTCCAGGCGAACCGCCGATGGTGCAGCTAGGACGCTATCCCCGGGAAGACGGGCCGGCTACGGGGGAGGCAACACCCTCCGCGCGCCCGCAGTTCACCGCCGAACAGTTGTTGCAGCAGCCGGCGCGGCGCTGGTATCCGGTGATCGACTACAGCCGTTGCACCAATTGCATGGAGTGCCTCGATTTCTGCCTGTTCGGCGTCTACGGCGTGGACAAGCTGGATCGCATCTTCGTCGAGAACCAGGATAATTGCAAGCGAGGCTGTCCAGCGTGCAGCCGCGTCTGCCCCGAACACGCCATCATGTTTCCTGATTACAAGACCCCGGCCATTGCCGGCGCTCCGGTCGGCAATATTGGCGGTTTGAAGATCGATCTGAGCAAGTTGTTCGGCGGCGACGATGCCTTGAAGATCGCTGCCCAGGAGCGCGATCGTGAACTGGTCGCCGATGGTCGGCAAGCCGTCGGTATGACCGTGGGCATCCCCAAACGTCAGGCCGATAAGCCGAAGGGGCCGAAAGATGACCTCGATAAACTGATGGATGCGCTGGATGCATTGGATATTTGAGATGATTTATGGATATAAAAGTGATCCGTGAAGTTTTCCACAAGCAACCCTTCGAACCCTTCGTCTTCCGGCTGGCGGATGGGCGACCATTCGCTGTGCCGCATCCGGATTTTGTCGCTGTCTCCACTCGGCGCGGGCTTGTCAATTAGTCCTGAGGATAAAAACGTGACCTGGCCAGAACCGTTGTTGATCGTTTCCATTGATTACGACAGGTGCCCGTCCAGGAGGAGTTCCTTCGTCCGGTAATGGGGCTTAAGTGGGGCCCAAAGCAGATGAACCCCGTTGATGTCGGCCGTATGGAATCCGCTTATCAGACGGCGCTCGCCGCTCTCCTCACCGAACGCACGCCCGAAGGACATTGGGTCGGCGAATTGTCCACCTCTGCATTGTCCACTGCCACCGCTGTTAGTGCGCTTGCTCTCGTGCGGAAGACAGGGGCCGTGTGCGGCCCCTTCGATGCGCTCATTGCCGGCGGCATCCATTGGTTGACAGCGCATCAGAATGCCGACGGCGGTTGGGGCGATACCATCCGCAGTTTCAGTAACATCTCGACGACTATGCTGTGCCGCGCTGCCTTTCATCTGACGGGGACAGCTGCGGAGTATGAGGCCACACTGCAGCGCAGCGAAGAATGGCTACATACGCGCTACGGCCAGACAGCGGAGGATTGGGCCGAGGCGATCCGAACACGCTACGGCAAGGATCGTACTTTTTCCGTGCCGATCCTCATGACGAGTGCACTGGCCGGGCTGGTTTCCTGGCACGAAGTGCCGTCGTTGCCGTTCGAGTTAGCGTGCTTTCCGCAATCGTGGTTTCGCTTTTTGCGTATCCCTGTTGTCAGCTATGCCCTGCCGGCCCTCATCGCCATTGGACAAGCGGTGCATTATCACCATCCGCCGTGGAATCCGCTGATACACCTGATCCGCCGCCTGGCCATTGACAAAAGTCTGCAAGTGTTGCAGAGAATCCAACCGTCCAATGGCGGTTTTCTGGAAGCGACGCCGTTGACGAGTTTCGTCACGATGGCCCTGGCCAGCATCGGCCGGACGGATCATCCGGTCGTGCGCAAGTGCGTCGAGTTCCTGGTTGCATCCGTGCGGCCCGACGGCAGCTGGCCGATTGACACGAACCTGGCGACATGGGTGACCACGCTTTCCATAAACGCGCTGGCGGCGGCAGGAGAATTGGACAAACTGGATCGTAAAGAACAATTGAGGGATTGGTTGTTGCGCCAACAATACAAGGGACGTCATCCATATACAGGAGCTGATCCCGGCGGCTGGGCATGGACAGATCTGCCGGGAGGTGTGCCGGATGCCGATGATACGGCAGGAGCGATGCTTGCTTTATCGCATATATTGATGAGTCCCGAAGAATGCAGGATGCGGGAACGTTTGACACAGGTGTTTGATAGGGAAGGATTCGAGTATGACTCTTGCGTAGAAGGCGGAACGCGCTGGTTAGTCGACTTGCAGAATAAGGACGGCGGCTGGCCAACTTTCTGCCGTGGTTGGGGGCGTTTGCCTTTTGATCGTAGTGGATGTGATCTGACGGCACACGCTCTGAGAGCCATTGCTTGCTGGTTGGAACGCCTCTGGAATGTGCGTTATCGCACCGATCCTGTCTTCAGAAAAATGGCGAAAGGTCCACCCTGGATTCCCCAACGATTCCGAGCCATCGACGCGGGACTCGAATACCTCGCTCGCAGCCAACGCCCAGACGGCTCCTGGCTGCCCCTCTGGTTCGGCAATCAACACGCTCCGGATGAGGAGAATCCCATTTACGGTACAGCCCGCGTACTGGCCGCCTACCGCGATCTCGACCAGATGACCAGCGAACCGGCACGGCGCGGCATCGCCTGGTTGCTGTCCGCCCAGAATGCCGATGGCGGCTGGGGCGGCGCAGCGAACACACCCTCCAGCATTGAGGAAACCGCCCTGGCTGTGGAAGTGCTGTTCGACGCTGGCCCAGCAGCGGAAACGGCTGTCGAGCGCGGCCTGGCCTGGCTGATCGAACGTATTGAAGCAGGAGGATTGTCGCAGCCGACGCCGATCGGCTTTTATTTCGCCAAGCTGTGGTACTTCGAGAAGCTGTATCCGATCATTTTCAGTGTAGCGGCGCTGGGCCGGGCACGGCGAAAGCTCGCCGCAGCTCATTGATCCGTGCAAGGCGGTTGCATAGCTGCAGTCGTAAGCTCTCTGTTGGCATCCCTGTAGGCGATGGCAGTACCGTGGTTGCCGCCGAAGCCCTACTTCTGGCCATACCGTCATAGGCGGAGTCGCCGGATGCTTTTGTCCAGACGATGGCACTGGCGGAGATGGGATTGGATTGGGGGTGATTTATCGTTTCTCATCAAACGACAAATCCCCCCATGCCATACGATTACACGCACGCCGTCTCATGAGGGCGACGTGTCTTGAAGTTGGCACCGCGCTCCAGCGCCTTCCGCAGACGGATGCGCGCTACGTGCAGACGCCGCTTGATGGTGCCAATCGGCGTCTCGAACTCGCGGCTCATCTGCTTGAGCGAACGGCCGCGGATGTAGAACGCTATCAGCGTGGCGCGGTCGATCGGCTTGAGGCGATCCAAGCCACGGTACAGCTCGGCCGTTTGTTCCGCCTTGACCAGCGCTTCCAACGGGCTGGCGCCGGACGCCTCGGCGTTTTCCAGCATGGCCGGTTCTGTCTTCTGCATCGGGCCATGCCGTGTCAGACAGTTGATCGCCATGCGCACCGTAATCTGACGCAGCCAGCCGGCGAAACACTGGGCATCGCGCAGCTGCGACAGTTTTTTCATGCCGTGCAAAAACACTTCCTGCGTCAGCTCCTGCGCTTCCGTCGGATTACGCAGCCGTGCCAGGGCGATGGCGTAAACGGTCGGCTGAAAGCGCTCGATCAGTTCGCCGTAGGCGGCCCGATCGCCGGTCTGTGCCTTCTCAACCAAGTTCTTGGTCTCAATCCAACTCATGCGAGAGCTACCCTTCTCGATCCATGCGCGAATGGCCAGACCCCACGATCACAAACGAGAAGCAAGCGAGGATCATCCGCGAGCTTCCCGTGGTCGCTGCGTCCTGCCTCTCCCCTCCTTCAACTTGGGAGCGAGGAGAGGGAGGATGCAGCGCTCATGCGATCGGGAGAACAATCGATTGTTGTTCGTAGGGCCGGCGCCGAGCCAGAAACGGAAGCAACGACTAGGGAGTCGTTTATGCTTCCGGTTCGTTGAGAACGCCTGCACAACGGAGGGACCGACCGGCCCCGGATACGGCTCCCGAATCCATGCGACAATCATCCGCATGTTTGGGCCGCCATACAGGAAGGAATTCCGGTATGCCCTGTTGCGACAGGCGTGGCATGGAAATGCCGATCTTTGGGGTCTCGGGTTTGGCCGTTGTACCCAAACCCCGGCGCGGATTGCCAGCCTTGCCGACCAACAGGACGGCGGAGCCATGCAACACCAGGCATTTCAGGTTCTTGACGGCCATGGGAGACCTCCGGCGATCAAAGGAGAAGAGTTTGCGGGAACAATCATCCCATTATATAGAGAAGAGACGCAAGAAGCGGAAAAAGGTTCACGAAAAAATCCACAAAATTTGGAAAGTGGATATGCGCACATCGCCAAAGACGCAGCCGATGATCGGCTGCGATGCGAATGCCGCTGGCCCGCTTGACAGCGGCCTTTATTTGACCGTGCCGTCCTGTCTTGCGATAATGGCCCGCAGCGGACCGTATCTCAATCTTCACGGACCCAACAGGAGACGAATCGCATGGCTACTGCAACAACCAAGTCCAAACAGCGCAGCATCAAGCCGCCCAAGGTTAAGGACCAGCCGCTCTTTATCGGCGGCAAATGGCAAGACAGTGTGTCGGGCAAGACGTTTCCGACCATCAACCCGGCCACTGGCGAAACCATCTGCCAGGTGGCCGAGGGCGACAAGGCCGATGTCGATTTAGCCGTCAAGGCCGCTCGCAAAGCGTTCGAAGAAGGACCGTGGCCGAAGATGAGCGCCGCGGAGCGCGGTCGGTTGCTGAACAAGCTCGCGGATCTCATCGAAGCCCATAAGGAAGAGTTAGCCGCTCTCGAAACCCTCAATAACGGCAAACCGCTGCGCGATTCGCTCAACGCCGATTTGCCGTTGGTCATCAAATGCTACCGTTACTATGCCGGCTGGGCCGACAAGGTACACGGCAAGACTATCCCTGTCGAGGGACCGTATTTCTGCTACACCCGCCATGAGCCGGTCGGCGTCGTCGGCCAGATCATTCCCTGGAATTTTCCGCTGCTCATGCAAGCGTGGAAATGGGGGCCGGCGCTGGCGACCGGCTGTACGGTAGTGCTCAAACCGGCCGAGCAGACGCCGTTGACCGCCCTGCGTGTGGCTGCCCTGGCTCAGGAAGCCGGCTTCCCCGATGGTGTCCTCAATGTCGTGCCCGGCTATGGCCCAACCGCCGGGGCCGCCATCAGCGAACACATGGACATCGATAAAGTCGCCTTCACCGGCGAATACACGACTGGCCAGCTCGTCATGGCCGCCGCCGCCAAGAGTAATCTCAAGCGCGTCAGTCTGGAGCTAGGCGGCAAAAGCCCTAATGTCGTTTTCGCCGATGCCGACCTCGATGCTGCCGTAGAAGGCGCGTATTTCGGCTTGTTCTTCAATCAAGGACAGTGCTGCTGCGCGGGCAGCCGTTTGTTCGTCGAAGAAAAAATCCACGACCAATTCGTGGAAAAAGTGCTGAAAAAAGCGAAGGCGCAAAAAGTCGGCGATCCGTTCGATCCCGAAACGACACAAGGGCCGCAGATATCGCAGGAGCAGTTCGATCGCATCATGAGTTACATCGAGGCTGGCAAGAAGGAGGGGGCCAAAATGCTGTGCGGCGGCAGCCGCATCGGCAACCGCGGCTACTTCATCGAGCCGACCGTCTTCAGCGAGGTCAAGGATGAGATGAAGATTGCCCGCGAGGAGATTTTCGGGCCGGTGATGAACATCCTCAAGTTCAAGGATGTCAACGAGGTGCTACGGCGCGGCAATCAGACGTTCTACGGCTTGGCCGCTGCCGTGTGGACGCGCGACATCACCAAGGCGCATCGTCTGGCCAACGGCCTCCGCGCCGGCACCGTCTGGGTCAACTGTTACGACGTATTCGACAGCGCCGCGCCGTTCGGCGGTTACAAAATGAGTGGTTTTGGCCGCGAGTTGGGCGAGTACGCCCTGGAATTGTACACGGAAGTTAAGACGGTTTACGTCAACCTGGGGGGATGAGGCAAGGGTTATCGTTTCGCCACGAGCGGCAGACCAGCGCTGGCCTGCCGCTCGCCAAG
>JAJPHU010000096.1 GCA_021325115.1 Planctomycetota bacterium
AGGGACGCGGAGGCGGGCACGATGGGTTGGTGCAAAGGCCGGCTCTGGGAAGGCAGCTGGCTCCTGTTCTGGATCGCCGCCAGTTCGGCCTGGTGCGTGTCGGCGTCCGCACGCCTCAGCGCTACTTTCGACGAGCCGACCTACATCACGCTGGGACTGCAAAGTTGGCGAACGGGCAGTTACAAACCGCTGCTCGATCTGGGCACCATGCCCCTGCCCCCCCAAGTGCAGACGCTCCCGCTGCATCTCTGGGAGCACTGGCGCGGCGAGAACTTTGAGGCAGCACGAGACCTCGACCGCTTGCTGCCGATCGCGCGGCTGGGTACGCTGCCGTTCTGGTGGCTGTTGCTGTTGTACGGCTGGTTGGCGGGCCGGCAGATGGCCGGCGTTTGGGGCGGCTGTCTGGCCGTGGCGTTCCTCGCTTGTGAACCGAACTTACTCGCCCATGCTAGCCTGGCAACCACTGACGTCGCCGTGACCGCCTGCCTCGCTGCTTTGCTGTATCACTTTCGAGTAGGAAGGAGCGAGCCATGGCGTCGGCGTGTCTTGATACCGGCCATCTGGTTCGCCTTGGCCGTTTTGGCCAAGGCATCCGGTCTGGTCTTCGGCATCCTGGGCATGGCGATGATCGAGCTAGCACATCAATGGCCGAACTGCCCAGGGGATACGCAGAGGTGCGCACGGCTTCGCTTGATGATCGGGAGCCTGTTCCGCCAAGCGTTTCGGCGGGACTTGATGCAGGTTTGTTGCCTCGGCTTGCTGGCGGTTTTTTGTTTTTGCGGTTCGGAAGGATTGCCCTCGCCATCCTTCATCGAATGGGCCAGGCAACTTCCGGAAGGTCCAATTCGTTCCGTTATGACGTGGCTTGCCGAGCATTTGTGTATCTTCAGCAACGCCGGCGTAGCTCTTATCCGCCAGGTGCGGCATAACGTGCAAGGCCATGGTGTCTTCCTACTCGAACACGTGGCGAAACGAGCGATCTGGTATTATTTTCCGTTGGCATTGAGCATCAAATCTCCCTTGCCGGTCCTTGCGCTGCCCTTGCTTCTCGCCGTGATATGCCGCCGCGCCTTACGCAATTGGGCTTGTCTGACGGCTCTTGTTTTTTTGCTGTTTACTTTGGTCTGCCGCGTGCAAACCGGTATTCGCCTGGTGTTGCCGTTGGTAAGCATAGCCGTGATCGGCCTGGCGGCGGCGCTGGCGAGCGCGCGCCAACAAGTTGGCCTGAGTCGATGGCGTCTTTTGTTGACGGCGAGTGCTGTGTGCAGCGTTCTGTGGCTTTTGTGGGCCTCCCTTTCTATTTGGCCTCATGGCTTGTGTTACACCAATGAGTTGTGGGGCGGAACCGCAAACGGCTATCGTTGCCTGAGCGATTCCAATTACGATTGGGGACAGGGATTGAAAGAATTGGCTCAGTGGCAAGAAACGCATCAAGTGCGCGATCTCCATGTTATGTATTATGGCACCGATACGGGACTGCTGCGCTTGCCCATGCGTGCATACATTCCCGGCGCTTTGCAATTGGACAGTGACGACCTGCCAGCGCCGGCGCGAGGCCACACACTCGCCGTGGGCGTCTCCATTGTCTATGGCAGTGTCAGCGAAGTCTTTCCCGACTTGAAGGCACTGGCCAAGGCGCTACGCCGGATCGAGCCGATCGATCGAACGATGACATTTTTCATCTACTGTTTGCCGCCTGATGAGAAGATGGCCGCCGTGAAGAAGGGCCAGCCAAAAGCTGTTCACCCGGAAACGCCTCAGGATACGCCCGCAGCTGCGCTCGCTTCGGGTCCGGATAGATAATAGCCTATTTTGCGGAATTTCTGGTAGCGGGCCGCGAGCAGATCGTCCATGCTCAAGGGGCGCAATTCACGGATATAGCGGACCAGGTAAGTCTTCAATGTGTTGGCCATGTCGCGGTGATCGCGGTGAGCGCCGCCGAGCGGTTCCGGAATGATGTCGTCAATGACGCCCAAGCGTTTCAGGTCGCGCGCCGTCATCCGCAGCGCCTCGGCGGCGAGCGGTTTGGTCGTTTCGGTGGCCACTTTCCACAAGATGCCGGCGCAGCCCTCCGGACTGATGACGGAATAATAACTGTGTTCCAACATACTAACACGGTCGCCGACACCGATGCCCAAGGCGCCGCCAGAACCACCTTCGCCGATGACCACGCATATGATCGGCGTCTCCAGACGCGACATTTCCAAAAGGTTCGTGGCGATGAGCTGGGCCTGTCCGCGCTCCTCGGCACCGATGCCGGGAAAAGCGCCGGGCGTGTCAATCAAACAAATGATCGGCAAGCGGAACTTGGCGGCCAAACGCATGTTCTTGAGCGCTTTGCGATAGCCCTCTGGATGAGCGCAACCATAGAAACATTCCGTGCGCTCTTGCAGGGTGTGTCCCTTTTGATGCCCGATCAGCATAACACGGAAATCCCCCAAGCGGGCGAAGCCGCAGCGAAGAGCGCGATCATCGCCGATGGCGCGATCGCCGTGCAGTTCAACAAAGTCCTCGAAGATGAGTTTCACATAATCCATCGTCTGCGGCCGATCGCTGTGCCGGGAAACGAGGACGGTTTGCCAGGGCGTCAAATTGCTGTAGATTTTGCGTTTGAGGTTCACCAACTCGCGGCGAATGCGGCGGATCTCCTCGCTGCTGCCGAGCGGGCCGTTCGCCCCTGCTTCCAGACGCTCCAGCAGATCTTCCAACTCGTAAATGTCCGATTCAAAGGGCAAGCGATTACGCGGAGGCATAGTCCATTCCTCGGCTTTCGACATTCAATCCCGCCTGCGTGGTGGAGTACAGGATAGCGAAGCGGCTTGCAGCAGCCAACGGATCTTGGTAAATCCGGAGCTGAAGCGTAAAGACCGGCGGCTAAAACCGTAGGGCAAGCTGCTCGTTTGCCTATTTTCAGGTCGGCCAGGATGAAAGCCCTTGGAGTATAGTGATGGCTATGTTCTCTGCAGCTCCCTCCCCTGCTTACATTGCCAGTTGGCTCCGGGCACATCCGTTTACGGTCCTGGGCGGCGTCCTGCTGGTGATGCTGGGCATCTCTTTTTGCCGCCGCCACGACTCGGAATGGGAGCAAGTTTACCTGCCGGCAGCTGCCCATCTGTGGCAGGGCGAGGATCTGTATCTTAGGGGGGAAGGCTATCTGTATCCCCCTTTCATGGCCTTGACTGCCCTGCCCTTCCTCGCTTTACCCGCGCCGCTGCCGCGCCTGCTCTGGTTTGCGGTCAATGGGATTTGTCTGCTTGCCCTGCTCCGCTGGAGCTGGCGTCTGGCCGGTGGCGGACGATTGGAAGGAGCTGCAGACAGCAAAGTACGCGAGCGTCTGGCGTTTGTGCTCGGCTGTCTTTGCGGCATTTCGTATCTGGAAAATTGCCTGGCTCATCAACAAACGGACATTGTCATTGGGGCGATGCTGGCGGGCGGCTGTCTGCTTCTGGCGCGTGGCAAGGTGTTGGCAGCGGCTGCGGCATTCGGTGTGGCGGCTGCCTGTAAATGTACTGCTCTGCTGTGGGCACCGTATCTGCTCTGGCGTGGCCGGCCTTTGGCCGCTGCCTGGCTGCTGATCGTCGCCATCGGCGTGAACTTGTTACCCGATCTCGTCCATCCAGCGCCACAAGACCGCTGCTGGCTAGAGGAATACGCTTCCCGTTTCCTCAAACCGTTGACTGCCTCGGACCATTACATCGGCACCTGGGGCAGCGATGCCGTCTACAATCAATCACTCACGGGGCTGGGACAACGCTGGTGTACAACGAAATGGACATGGATGCCAACCGATTGCACCATCGGGCTGCGCCCCCCTCTTCTGCGTCCGCAAACACTGCGCATTTGGGTTTATGGAGTCGAGCTGAGCATAGTGGCCGCTGTCTTGGGGACCTGCGGCCGACCTTTCCGCCGCCTCCCTGATGCCGGTCCGCAAGACGCTGGTCCCACGGGGCGGCACGCTCTCGAAGGCGGCATGGTCTTGCTGCTCATGGTGCTGCTGTCGCCCATGTCCAGCAAGGCCCATTTCGGGACGCTGGTTTTACCTGGCTTTTGCCTGGCACGGGCAGCGCTCTTTTCGCGCAGCCGTGTCCTCAAAGGCGTGTTGGCCGCTGCGGTCGTACTCGGCTTGCTCTGTAATAAGGATCCCCTTGGCGAGCGACTGTACACGCTCAGTTTGTGGTATGGCGTGGTGACATGGCAAACACTCTTGTTGCTGGCGGGGTGCCTCTTGATCTATCGACAAAAGCAAGCCGGAACCCTCACGGAACTGCCCTGCCCTGCCCCGGATGCCGGTCCGGTGACTCGGGCTGCTTAAGAGCTTTCACTCCTTTTTGGGGCCATAGATCGAGATGCCGCGCAGCTGCATGAGGACTTCATGGAAATCACGCGGCCGATCTTCTTTCTTCTTGGCCAACATGCGCAGCACCAACTCAGCGAACGGCTCGGTAACGTCTGGGTTATAAACTTTCGGCGAAACGGGCTTTTCCGTAAGGTGCTTGGCCAACAACTCCTGCGATGAGGCGGCGCGGAACGGCGGTCGGCCGGTCACTATCTCGTAACACATGGCGCCGAAACTGTAGATGTCGGCACGGCCATCCAGCGGTTGGCCGCGGATCTGCTCCGGCGACATGTAACTGCGTGTTCCGGCCGGCTTTTCCTTGCGCCGGAAGATTTTGGCCAGGCCAGTAGGAATACGCTGAGCAAGGGCGAAGTCGATAATGCGAACGTCGCCACTGCTGGCGACCAGGATGTTGTCTGCCTTGACATCGCGATGCACCCAGCCCTTGGCGTTCATAAAGGCCAGACCCGTCGCTACTTGCTTGAGGATATCGTGCCCTTTTTCGCGTAGAAAGTCGAACTCCTTACGCATGAGGCGCATGCGCAAGTTGCCGGCCGGGAAATACTCCATCACGATGAAGGGATTGCTAGCACTGCGATCGACCTTGATGATGCGGATGATGTTGGGATGGGTAAGTATCTTGCCGACCTCGGCTTCATGGAAGAGAAAATTGCGATGGATAGGATCGTGTACGCGCTCCGGCAGCAGCAATTTCATGGCGAAATGCCGGCCGCTGGAAGGCTCTACAACCTCCCAGAGCTGGCTCGTCTGCCCTGTCCACATATGTTTGAGCAGTTTGTAACCACCAATAACCTCTTCCGCCATGTCCGCCTCCGATTCCCAGGTTCAGAGTTCAGAGTTCTGAGTCCTGAGTTCTGAGTAAAAAGACAAGAGTTTGTTCTTCTTGCTCAGAACGCAGAACGCGGAACGGATGAAACTACCAGTATTCTTCGTAGTGGAGGTTGCCTTTGATCTTTTGGCCCGGCAGATCGGCCTGGAAGCCGCGTTTTTCCAGGATCTCGATGACTCCCGGCGGCTGAGGATAGACGCGCGCCCCGGTGCTGCGGTCCTTTTCCGGCACGCCGATCATCTTGGGATTGCCGCATAAAAACACGTGCGTCCGCCGTGGATCGAGCGCCTGTCCCAGGCGTTCTTCTAATTGTCCGCTCGTTATAAGGTCTTGAATGTAGACTTTATGCCCTTTACTCTCCGCCTCGCGCGTTGTCAGGGAAAGGTAGGTGTAGTTGGGATAGCGGCGCATCAGCTCGGTATGAATGGCGAGATAGCCGAGGTCTTTACGATAGCGAACACAGCAAGCCGAAAGGATGCGGCCACGATGACCGCGCCGCAGCAGCTCCCACAGCATGTAATTGTGCGGCGCCTCGCCAGTGCCAGTGGCCAGGAAAAGCACCGTGTCTTCGGGCTGAACCGGATCGAGCGTGAAATGCCCGGTAATCTTCTCGCCCATGAACAGGCGATCGCCTTCTCGCAGCAGAAACAGCCGCGGCGTCAGGGCCGGCGGCATCAACTTGCCGCTCTCCCGGACAAGGACAATGTAAAACTCTAGCCAATCGACATTGCTGCGATCCAACAACAGACCTGCGTCGTCGAGGATGGAGCAGCTGATCGAGTACGAACGGCGGGCCAGTTTCAGCCGATCGGCAGGCGGCAAATTCTCCTCGGCGCTGCCGGGAAGACGCGGCTCCCAGTAACCCAAACCCAGGGCAGTGTATTGGCCGGGCTTGTGGGCTTGCAGAGGGCGGTCGGGACGGACACGCAGAATAAGCAGGTCGCTATGGACCTTGATTAGCCGGGTGACAGTGGCATTATATTTCTGCCGTCGCAGGTCCGCGATTTGTTCGGGTGTCATGCTGATCTCGGTCTCTTTATCGAAGGCAACACTCCCCTGCCCTGCCCTGTTCTCGAGGACATCTCCTTCCATGCCATTATAGAAAAAACCCGCTTCGCCGCGAGCCGAAGGCGAGCGCAGTCCGGGTGTCTCTCTTGATTTGGGCGGTGGAGGAGGGCTTCCGTGCGAGCGGTCTTTTCCCTCCCCCTAATGGGGAGGAGAGGAAAAACCTACTCGGAGGCTGACGTAACCTCGCTCACCAAAATCAAGAGGGGCACCCGAGAGAGTTGCTTCTGCTAACTCTTACGCTCGGGTTCGTTAAAAGAAGATGAGGAAAAATGAGAAAAAAGCGCAAGCGAAGGCTTGACAACCCCGGCGTGGAGGTTTAATCTCAACAGATGAAAACAGATCCAAGCGCTTTCGCTTGAATCGAGTCGCAAGGTCCGTAAACGCCCCAACGATATTTCCCTTTTCGTCCCGGTCTGATTGGGTCCGAGGAGATCGACACATGGAACAGATACGTTTGCGTCCGCGTGGGCGCACCGCCTTCACCTTGGTGGAGCTATTGGTGGTGATCGCCATCATCGCCGTGCTGGTCGGCCTGCTGCTGCCGGCCGTCAACAAAGTCCGCGAAGCCGCCAACCGCGCCTCGTGCCAGAATAATCTCAAGCAAATCATCCTGGCTACCCTGAATACAGCTTCTACCTACAATATGGAACTGCCTCCCGCAATCGGACCTTATCCAGCCAAAGCTACGGCCGGCCAGAACGCTGTATTCCTACCGACTACGGTCTGGATCCTTCCCAATCTCGAACAGCAAGCTCTGTTCACAGGGCTTAAGTTAGCAGCAACTGATCCGAATTATGCTACTAACGCCATGCTAGGCGTTAAAACCGAAGTCAAGACTTACATCTGCCCTAGTGATCCAACATTCAAAGGGGCCGCAGCAGCCTTCGGTGGCTCAGCAGTTACCCCGAATGTTTTTGGTTCCTACGCGGCCAATGGCCAAGTCTTCGGGACGATTACTACTACATACGGAACGACAACCGTAAATACGTGGTCGTCCACTGGAGGCACCAAGATTCCCGCTGATATCCCCGATGGCACCTCTAACACCGTTTTCTTTATCGAGAAAGTAGCTTTTTGTGGGGGGAACCCCTCAGGGAATGGTGGAACAATGTGGACAGACAACGTTATCACATCGGGGGGGAGTGGCTGGTGGGTGCCCTTAATCGGCACTAGCCTTAACGGGTCAGCCAGCCTTTCGCCCAACATCGTGGCACAGTTCAACGTCACCAATCCCCTTGGCTGCGCCCACCGCACCTTCCCGTCTGCCGGCCATAACGGCGTAATCCAAGCTGCCATGGGCGATGGCAGTGTGCACTTGATCAACGATGGAGTCAGTCAGCCTACCTTAAATATTGCCCTAGTTCCTAACGACAATATTTCCCTACCCTCGGACTGGTAAGCACTGGCGCCGTGTCCTTGCCTGCTCTGCTGGGCAAACAACGGGTCTCGTTTCCAGGTTTGGGCTTGGAGACGAGACCTTTTTATCGTAGAAAGCGTGCCGATTTTCAGACAAGCTGGCAGCTTGCCCGACGGTTCTGTCTGCTAGCTTGGGGCTGCCGGAAAAACCTCCTTCCTTGTGGGGGAGAGCTGGAGTGGGGGGTAAGGCGTCCGCAGGCGAATCACTTCTGTAGTGCACCCCAAAAACTGGGCGCGCCTGAGAGCCACGGGCCGAATTGGCTAAAACCAAGGAGAAAGTTTTTGCTCTGCCAGCGTTGAAAGCGGGCCAATTCTTGGCAAGCCGGACAGATCACGCTGAAGCTCTGGTACCCCTTTTTCCGCTTGGCGAGAGTGGTTTGGATGGCCTTAATCCCGATCGGATGGATGCGGTCCTGCACCTCGAACTCGTTCTGTCCGAGCAGGTCTCGATCCTTCTTGGGGGCCAGCGGTCTGGCGAGGGCCAACAGATCATCGTCGGTAGCGCCCTATAAGGATCTGGAAAATACGTTGGGCTTCGGGTTCTTGCTCGGCGGACAGTTGCGGTTGACGAGACAGGGCTGACCTCCAAAGGGTGAGTCATTTTCGCCTCGGTCCCCTCATCGCCGACCATGACCCATTTTCCACCAACTTCTCCGCTGCTCACCCCTCTTCACCCTCGAGAGCAACGTCAACTCGTCAAGCGCCCTGCCCTGTCTTACAATGATTTTTATGGAACGCCTCAACAAATTTCTGGCCCATGCCGGCATCGGTTCGCGGCGGCATTGCGAAGAGTTGATTGTCCGCGGCCGTGTCACCGTGAACGGCCAAGTCGTCCGCGCGTTGGGCACGAAGGTCGAAGCCAGCGATGCCGTGTGTGTGGATGGACAGCCGCTGCATGGCGAGAAGCTCGTCTACTGGCTGGTCAACAAGCCGCGCGGCTACCTCTGCACCAATTTCGATCCGGCGGGCCGGCCGCTCGCTGTCGATCTGGTGCCGCACGTCAGCCAGCGCGTCTACACTGTGGGCCGGCTCGATGAAGACAGTGAGGGGTTGCTGCTTTTGACCAACGACGGCGATTTGGCCAATCGCCTCATGCATCCGCGCTTCGGCGTTGAGAAAACGTATCACGTTCAGGTAGCCGGCCGGCCGAGCCACGAAGATATCGAGCAGCTGCTCAAGGGCGTTTGGCTCAGTGTCGGCCACGTCCGCGCCCGCCGTGTGCGGCGCCTGAAAGCGCAAGGCGAAAGCACCTGGCTGGAGATTGTCCTCAACGAGGGCAAAAACCGCGAGATTCGCCGCATGTTAGCGCGGCTGGGCCACAAAGTCTTGGTGCTACGCCGCATCGCTATCGGTCCCCTTCGTCTCGATAAACTGCGCCGCGGCAAGGCCCGCCGTGTGACGCTCGAAGAGCTACAACGGCTCCGAAAGTTAGCTAATCATAGAGCCACAGAGAACGCAGAGAAAGCACGGAAAAGAACACAAAATAAAAAAGGCGATAAAATTTCATCCCCCTAATCCGAATACCGCTTCCCTTTTTAATTTCTTTCTTTTCTGTGTCTTCTTCCGGGTTCTCTGTGACTCTGTAGTTAGCCATCTTTCTCGGAGTTCGACGCCATGACGCTATTTGTCCACGCCGTCGCGCCTGTGCTCGAAAATATCTTGCTGGCTCGTCAAACCTATCGCATCCGTCTGCACTGTCCGGAGTTGGCCCGTGCTATTCGTCCCGGGCAATTCGTCATGATCCGCCTGCCTGGCCATAACGATCCGCTACTGGGCCGGCCCTTCGCTTTGTATGATACGGTTCTCGACGATGCAGGACAGCCGATCGCCCTTGACGTGGTGTATCTCGTTGTCGGCAAGCTGACTGGCTTGCTGGCGGCGCTGCGGCCCGGGGACCACGTGGAGATATGGGGACCGCTTGGCAACGGCTTCCCCGATTTTCACTTTCTCGACCATATCGCCCTGATCGCCGGCGGCATCGGGCAGACGCCGTTTCTCGCTCACGTCCGTGATCTGCTGGGCACGCGCGGCTATGGTGGCCGGCCGCCGCGTCGTATCACTCAGCGTGTTTCGCTCTATTATGGCGTCCGCACCGCCGATCTTGCTGCTGGCGTCGAGGATTTCCGCGCCGCCGGTGCCACGGTCCATCTCGCTACCGATGATGGCACGCTCGGCTTCCACGGCCTCGTGACACAGCTGCTCGAATCGCATGCACCGCCGCAACATCTTGTCGGCTGCGGTCCCGAACCGATGCTGCGGGCGCTGGCGCAGCTGGCCAGACGCTGGAGTGTGCCGTGCCATCTATCACTGGAAACGCCGATGGCTTGCGGCATCGGCATCTGTTTCAGCTGCGTGACGCGCGTCCGCACTGCCGAGGGATGGGACTATCGGCGGGTGTGCGTAGATGGACCGATTTTCGAGGCGGCATCTTTGGCGTGGGATATGTGATCTTTTCGCCTGATAGATGGATCGCGAGAGCATGGTTTAGTGGTTCGAGGTATCCGCCAACCATCGGGGAGAAAAACTCAGAACTTTATCTGCGCTGACCCTCCAACCACAG
>JAJPHU010000126.1 GCA_021325115.1 Planctomycetota bacterium
CGGCCGTCCGAGGAAAAGACAATCTGTCGCACAGAGGCCGTGTGACCGGTCAAGATGGTTTTCTCCTCGCCGCGCTCCACATCCCAAAGGCCGACCGCCGCATCATCGCCGCCGGAAGCGAGCGTACGACCATCGGGAGAAAAGGCGAGGCAACGGACCCAATCGGTGTGTTCACCGAGAACGATTTGCTCACGCCCCCAGTCGGCGTCTCCCAACCAGATGGTGCGGTCGTGGCTGCCGGTCGCCAGGACGTGCCCATTTGGCGAGAAGGCCACGGCATTGACCGGCCAAGAATGCTTGTGCAACAGACGACCTTTGCTGGGGCCATGCACCCAATGCAGTACGACCTCGCCGCTGCCATTTCCCACGGCCAGAGATAATCCGTCCGGAGCAAAGGCCAACGACCAGACCGAACTCCAGCTCGGCAACCATTTACCCTGTCCGCGTCGCAAGAGTCGCCCATTGCGGCTGAAACGCCAGAAGCGGAGATCGCCGGCCCAGTCGCCCGAGACAAACATCTTGCCGTCGGGCGCAAACGCCACTACCCGCACCTCGTCGCGGAAGCCGGTGAGCGTATGGGGTTCGTGCCCCAAGTTCAAATACCACAGCTTGACAGTATTATCAGCACTCCCCGAAGCGAGTATCCGGCCATCAGGCGAATACGCCAAACAGCGCACCGGCCCCGTGTGGCCGCGGAGAATCAACATGGCAGAGAACCTCATTCAATCCTGCGTGGTTTCAGCCAGGATTTTCTTATACGTCTCGCGCGCATATTCGTAGGCTTGCTCGGCAGCGGTTAGCTCTTCCTTGCGGATAGCGCGTTTCTTCTGCTTCCAGCATTGATCGACTGCCTTCAGGCACCATTCCGCCGAGCGCTTGCTGGCTCGGATCGGTTTCTCGCCGACCAGCACGAACACCGGATTGGTATGACTCGACGGAAAGATGCGCAAAGCCACCCAGCTGCTGGCCGGAATCGGCACACGGAACATCACATCTTGTTCCGAACCGTCAGCGATGATCTCTTTGCGCGCCACTGCTTGGCCGTTGACCACGACCTCGACGGGTACTGTGCGTGTGTTGCCGATACGGGCACGTTCGATGTCCCAATAGGGTTTCTGGTTCAGCGGCGCTTTGCGGATTTTTTCGGTCTCTGCCGTCGGCTTTGGTTCCAAGAGCGCGGCGACCTTCGCTTTGATCTCGACCTCGCTCGGTCCGGCCAGCCGGATCTCGCTGTTTTTCTTACCGACACCGAGACCGTTGACTGTGAAGTCCATCAAATGGCTTTTGCCGTCGCTGACGTAACTGCGGCCGCGCTTGATGCCTTCGGTCCAGGCGTCGAAATCGAGCTTACCGTCGAGATGGACATAACTACGGCCTAGCCCGACACGCTCGCCGTAGATGCAGGGGAAATCGGTTTCGCCGCTGATGCGTGTGCGATAACCACAGCTCAGCGTGTGATACCAGATGTTCAACTCATACAGCGCCGGTGTGTCCACTGTGGAGATGAAATCACAGGCGTCCTGTGTAACATCCACAATGTATTCATTGGCGCCAATGCCATCCATGAGCGGGAGAACATAATTGGGAAGCTTTTTCGCTTCCGGATCGTTCGGTTTCTCCGGCTGAAGTCCCCAGCCACTGTGCGCGAAACCAACGACAGCGCCTTGTGACTTGGCCCATTTGAGGATCGGCAAGTTCCAGCTGGGCCAATCGCCAATAAGTTTTGTTCCCGGATAATCCTGTTCGCGCAGCCGCAACAAACAGATGTGGCCGCAATGGCTTGAGGGAAAGCCGGATACTTCCACGTCGTAGCGGAGCAGATAGTGGGACGTGGATAGCGGATTGACTTTGCCCTCGAAATAGCGTTTCTGGTGATACCAACACGGTCCCCAGCTAAGGCAGCAGCCTACGTTGAGGTCCTCACCAAGAACGTGACGCATCATGTCTGCCGGTGTGACGCCTTCCGTCGGACTTTCGTAGTGCGAGCATCCCGCGGCATGGATATGGTGATCGCCGGAATACCAACCTTTAGCGGCCGGGTGGATCCAGCGCTGGAGATGGAATTCCTCCGTATGCGTGGCAGTGGCTGGCACCGTAATCGTCTTGTGTAGAACGCGATATTCCGGACCTCTTGTATAGCTGACTGTGTATTGACCCGGCTGCAACGCGATGGTTTCGCCATCGGCCCGGTAAACCTGATAGTGAAAATTGAAGTCGGGAGCCAGCCGACGGCTGGGCGAAGGATAGACGCGCCCCAGCCGGTCGCGGAAGGTAAACGCCGCCACCACCGGCCGGCCGTCACGCTGCGCCTGGCCGTCGTCATCGATCACGTGTAGCCGCACCAATACTGCCGGGACGGATTCGAAATCGATTCGCAGCGGTTGCCCAACTCGCTCGTTCAGGTGGAATTGCAGGGTTGCTTCCTTGCGGCCCGAATCGCGGCAATAAATCTGTACGATGCGATACTCCAGTTCCAGGCCGGACAGTTCCCGAACGAGCGGCTGGCTGCGGAACATCATCACGTCGAGAAAGCGCTTGCCAACCTCGCCGACGGAAAGGACTTTCGGATCGGCTTTGCCGGTAGAATGTTTCGTCAGCGGCAAGGCATTGGGACTGCTCACCGTCAGCTCGACGTTGGCAAGCCCCGGTTCATTGTGAACCTTGACAAGAAAGACGCGCCAGCCCTGCTCGGCCAGCTGCGCTTTGGCCGGGCCGGCTCGTGTTTCCAGCTTCTGGTCGTTTGTGATATGAACGCCGGCCAGGCAGTGTTTGTCGAGAACGGTCTGGATGGTATCGATGGCCTTGTTTTCCTCTGCGACCGCGGCAGCCTCGTCGATGGCCCGGCGCTCGGCATCGCTCAGCGGTTCGCCGAGCAGGGCCAATGCTTCACTGACGCGCCGCGCCTGCGCAGCCAGCGGCTGCCGTTCGACCTTCACTTTCGGCAACTCCTCCGCAAAAACAGCAGATGCGGAAGCGAAAATGATAACAGCAATCCACAGACGGTGTGCGATCATAGCAAGACCTCGGAAAAGAGCCCCAACAGATGTTCGTCACCATACCGCCGCAGGCACGGCGCTTCAAGGGGCTTTCTATCGGTCGCCGAACGGGTCCAGGGTGTGACAACAATATGATGGTAAGCAAGATCAAGATGGTCTTGGTAAAGGGCAGGCGAATGAGAGGCGGCGGGAAAAAATGTTAGCGAAATGGCCTCGGCCGAGAACTATTATACAGGAGACAACCTGTTCTCGATCCGGAGAAGCGGTTGGAAAGGCGGTCCCCAGGCGAGCATTGATCGCTTGCTCAGCGGCAAGACGCGCGAGGGCGTGTCGGCGGACTTTGAGCGTGTGGCGGGGCTGTTGGCCGATGCCGCCGTCAGCGCCGGCGATCTGGCGCGGCTGAAAGCGTGGTGGGTCTATCGCATGTTGTTCGGCTCCGATCTGCTGGGCGAACGACGGACATTTTTACTATACCTCGCAGGGTGGTTATGACACACACGCGGCCCAGCTATTTACTCATGCCAATGCATTTATGCGACGATCCTGGAAGATTGGCTGGGTGTGCCCTCGAAAGGCGCTGGGCGGTGTGTTTGAGCGCTTACCGTTATTTTATAGCTGAGGTGGTGGTGAAGTACATCAAAAATCCGGAATCGGTTGCCCATCGGAAATATTGGCCAGCAGGGCCAGGGTGTTGGGGTCCGCGCTGTTGGCGATGGTGCGCACGCTGCCGTCGCCAAAGAGAAACTGACAGACACCCGTGTGATAGCCGCCGAAGCCGATGACGGCATCGGTCGGCTTCTGAGCGATGGGATAATTGGGTCCGACCGAGCGGCTGGAGCACATCCAGTAGTCGCCGTTATACAGTGAACAATCAAGCACGCCGCAGCCAAAATAGCCGATTAGGACATGTTTATCGCCGACAAAAATCGTGTTGCTGAGTCCGTCGCTGATGTCCGTCAAGGAGAGATAGCCAAGCGGTTGGCCATATTGGTTCATGGCAGCGCGAAAAGCGCCGTTGTAAACGTGACCGTCACAGTCGCAGCCATCGCAGTTATCGGTGCCGGTGCAAGTGGCGTAGTCACCCAGCGCTCCCGGAACGAACGGCCCCAGCGTTGGACCGATGTCGTCGTTCTGATCGCCCGAGATGCTGTGGCCGGGAGGACTTTGTGCTGTGCGCCGCGACGGACAAAAGTAGGTCGGCACCGGCGTCAATCGGGCAACATCGGATTGGTCATAGTAGACTTTGGAGATGTCCCATTGAGCATATAGATTGCCCTGTTCGATGTAGGGGAGGATCAGCACGGCCCAGGTGGCGTGCAGGTCGCTAAGCCGATTGGGCGGTAGATTGCCGTAGTTATCGTGGTACAGGGTGATGGCCAGGCCGATCTGGTGAAGATTGTTGCTGCAGCTGGTGCGGGCCGCGGCCTCGCGTACTTTCTGCACTGCCGGCAATAAAAGCGCCATCAGAATCGAGATGATGCCAATGACCACCAACAATTCAATGAGCGTGAAGCCGCTGCGCCGCCGCGCCGTTGCTCGCATTTCCATGACAGACCTCACCATCAGGTATCGGGGGCTCTACAGGCCACTGATCATGCTTCGGGGGATTTGAAAACGGAACTCGCCAGCCAGGCCGAAAGCGGAGGCTGGCAACATCAGCCGCAGATAGGAGGCATCCCTTGCCGGGACGGGATAGACCAGCACTTCTTTCACTTGATGCCCTGGATTGAGAGCATCTACGTCTGCCCGGCCAGCCACTTTCCAACCAGGCTCCAATGTCTTCTGGGTGTAGATGCGGCCCTGATCATCGACCAGCGTGGGCGGATGCTTGGAAGGCGAATCGACGAGGTCGGCCCACGGCTCATAGGGCGTCTGTTGAAAAACGACCCCTTCGTAGCTGACCCGCAAACGGATCGTAAGAAAGCGTCCCGCCGATGTCGTGGCCGAGGATTTCCCTTTTAGGTCCACCGGGCCGACGCGGGCCGACACGATTTCCACACGCACATCGCCGCGCTTCAAAGCATTGGTGGAAGCGTCCACCCATTCGTTCTCACCGAGGGGCTGGTAAGCAGCCATCCCTTGTTGCTTAAGAGGGATCTTCATCAGCGCAGGAGGCGGAGAGGAAACATTTGGCCAACTTCCCGCGAAAAGTAGTACGAGAAAGCACAGGACCGACAGGACCAAAGGAAGAACGGTATTCTTTCTACGCCACAGCGCCGGCAACACGCCGCCTAGCAAACCCGCCAACACTCCCAGGAGGGCTATCGGCTTGATGAAAAGTTCCAATGGATAAAACGACGTGAATAGCAACGCCACGCCAAAACAGAGAAAAGCCAGGGCCGAGCCGAAATCAATGGCGCGTACACGGTCAAGCAGGGAAGGCGGACTTTCCGCCATAGTAATCATCCGCATCGAAGGCCAATCCGAGCAGCCTCCCTACCTCCTGCGGAACCGATCTCCTTGAAGTTTTTGATTCTACCTGTCGGGGGGGACCGTCGCAATGCTTTTTCCCGCCACGGATGGGTCTCTCGAAGTAGGCGAACGACTGGCGTTAGCCGGCCGTTCGCCAGCAAATGCCTACTTCGGGAGGCATACCTCTCTGCAAGGGGCGATTCCTTGAAATTTATCGCTAAAACATCCCATGTGCCATCGCTCACGTGGAGGGACATTGGGTTATGTTGCCTGAGTTGACCCCGGCTGTTGCACGCGTCTTGGAGGCGGCCCAGCTTCACGCCTGTCTTCTGGGCTTGTCCGAAGTGCTGCCCATCCATCTGTTGCACGCTTTGCTGGCGGAGGAAGAAGGGCGGGCCTGCTCATTAGCAGTCGCCGCCGGACTGGACGCCGCTGCTTTTCGCCGAGCCGGAAGCGTTCGCGACGGGGGGATAGTGTCTGTCGCGAACGCTTCCGGCTCGGTGTTACCGCTGCATCCGCGCACGCGCTCGGCCCTTTTCACTGCGCGCGATCTGGCCCGCGAATTGTCCGGCGAAAGCACCGTCGCCAGCGATGCGCTGCTTCTGGCCCTGCTTCGCAGCGATGAAACACTGCCTGCCGAGTTGGAATCGTTCGGTCTGTGTGTCGCCAAGTTGGAATCCATTCTGCTGGCACAACGTCAGCCGCCGCCAAAATTGGAGCAACCCCTGTATCTGGACACCAACACTGAGCGCATGGATGCGGCCCGCCTTCTCGATGCCTGTACCAACCGCGCCCGCGAAGGACTACGCGTCCTGGAGGATTATTGCCGTTTTATCCTCGATGATGCCTTTTTATGCCGTACCTTGAAGGAACTGCGACACGATCTGACGGCGGCCTTGGCCGAGCTATCTCCGAGCCTATTTCTGGAAGCGCGTGATACTCAGCACGATGTCGGCGTTGGGTTGTCCACGCCGTCAGAGCAGCAACGCACTTCGTTGTGCGATGTGGTGCAAGCCAATTGCAAACGTCTGCAAGAAGCGCTGCGCAGCTTGGAGGAATACGGCAAGATCTACAGTCCGGATCTGGGAGAGGCGCTTGAGCAGTTGCGTTACCGCACCTATACGCTGGAGCGTGCCCTGGTCCTCGGCATCAACGCCCGCCAGCGTCTGCAAGGGGTGCGATTGTACGTGTTGCTGACCGGCTCGAAATGCGTGGCTACGTTAGATTGGATCATTGCCGAGACCGCCGCTGGTGGAGCGGGCATCGTGCAGCTGCGCGAAAAAGACAAAAGCGATCGTGAATTGCTCGAACGTGCCCGCCAGGTGCGGCAGTGGACGCGGCAAGCCGGCGTCTTGTTTATCGTTAACGATCGCGCTGACATCGCTCGCCTGGCCGAGGCCGATGGTGTACACCTGGGTCAAGACGATTTGCCGGTTCGGGAGGCGCGGCGCATCCTCGGTCCCGATGCGCTAATCGGCGTCAGCACACACAACATGGAACAGCTGCGGCAAGCGATCCTTGACGGCGCCAGCTACGTTGGCATCGGCCCAACATTCCCCTCTGGTACCAAAGATTTCGCGGAGTTAGCAGGTCTGGAATTCGTGCGTCAAGCAATGGCCGAGACGACGCTGCCTGCCTTCGTCATCGGCGGCGTCAACCCACAAACCGTCGGCGCTGCCGTCGCCGCTGGAGCACGGCGTGTCGCCGTCAGCAGTGCCATCGCCACTGCCGAAGATCCACGTGCTGTCTGCGCGACCTTGCTTGCCGCGTTGCCCGCCCTGCCCGAATCCTGATCTCTTCCGCTTCGGCTTGCGGGCGCGGCTGGTTGGCTGGCGGTCAACGGTTCCAAATACGGACGGATCTGCTCCGGCGACAAGTCTGCCAAGCGCTCCTCCAGTGGCAACGATTGGAAGACTTCCTGACGCATTTCAGAACCTGTGTACAAAGCTATCTACGCCCCTGCCGGCGAAAATGCCAGAGCAGGCAAGTCGTCAGGACGCCGGTACCCAGGATCAGTAACAACAACGCAAGTCTGTGCATACGGTGATCCGGCGTGGGCGGATGACTGGTCGAGGACGGTTCTTTGTTCGCGGGTTCTCCAAACGAGGACAGATGCTCCTCGGTAGATTCGGTGTGTTCAATGTGCGAGGCCACCTGCGGGCCGATCAGCGGCACTTCCGCTGGATCGCCGGTGGAGACTGGATGGCGCAGGAATAGCCAGAGCAAATAAGCCACGACCAGGCCGACTGCCACGATGATGAGGATCGGTTTGAGCCGTGCCTCAACCCCTACAATCAGCGTCTTGACCGAATCGCCCAGCCAGAAACCGAGGAAAAAGAAGAAGCTGTTGCCGACAACCGCGCCAAGCCCGTCAGCGAGCAGAAAACGCGGCAAGGGGAGGTGCATAGAGCCGGCCGTCAGGAATAACGGCGCGCGGATGCCAGGTACAAGCCGGCCGAATACCAAGATGCTGACACCGTAGCGGTGGAAGTTCTCTTCGGTACGCTGGCGGCGCTGGGGCGGCATCAAATGGGCTATCCAGCGGTGTCTTAGCAATCGATCGCCGAGATACCGCCCGCTGGCGTACAGCAAGACATCACTACAGATCACGCCGACAATGCATACCGGCAGCAAGATCCACCAGCGGACATGGATCGTGTCAGGCGGACTGGTCTTGAAGGCTGGCGCCGCGCGATCGAGAGCAACCCAGGGCAGGCCGCCAATCGAACCGGCGTTCGGATCAACGGCCAACAAAGCGGCCACGTCTTGCGGCTTTAGTTCATAAGGAGGGGGTGGTAATTGACCCGCCAGCACACCGGCGCCGCTAATTACCAGCTCTTCAGGCGCCGGAAAACCCAGACCTGCGGCCACCAGGGTGACAAAAAAGCCCAGGTAGATCCACAATTCGCCTACGGATACCACGCCGTCCCTCCGCTTTTAGGGTTTGTCTCCCAGCCCGCAGCGCAAGGGAAGGGTTTACTTTTGCTTGCGCTGGGGGCTGGGAGGTTTTGTCCTATCCTATACCCTAAACTCTAAACTCTAAACCCGAAAATGAGCTGCAGCACCATGAAACTCGGATTGATCAACTCCGCCTGGGCACAAGCCGGATGCGATACCGCCTTTGGCATTCGCATGACCAAGGAGATCGGCTTCGACACTATCGATATCTTCGCCGATCCGCTCGACCTCGATGTCCGCGAGCGATGCCTCATCCGCCGTGAATGCGAACGCGTCGGCCTGCCCATCGTCAGCCTTGCTTGCGTCGCCGTCGGACTTCTCGACTTTAATCCTAGCGTGCAGCGTTTCCATCTTGAACGCTGCCGCCGCTATCTCGACTTAGCTTACGAATATGAGGCCAAAAATCTGTTGCTGGTGCTAGGTGAGTACATTTGGGAACGCCAGGTCATTGCCCCGGCCGAGCAGTGGCAAACCGGCGTCCGCAACGTCCGCGAGTTGGGCAAATATGCCGCCGATCTCGGCTTGCAGATCGCCCTGGAGTTGGAGCCGTTCAAGCTCTCGCTCATCAACAATGTCGACACGATGCTGCGTTTCCTGCACGATGTCGCTCATCCTGCCGTGCGGGCCAATATTGACATATCGCACTTGCACTTATCGGGCACGGCGGCAGAGGAGCTACAGCGTCTGAAGGGCTTGGCAACGCACGTGCATTTGAGCGATTGCGACGGCAAAGTCCACGGCGACCTGCCGCCTGGCCGCGGCGTCGTCGCTTTTCTGCCGTATCTGCGCGAAATCAAGAATCTGGCCATCGATGGCGCAATCAGCATCGAGTTGGAGTATTCACCGCAGCCGGAGCGTATCGTCGATTGGGTGCGCGAAGCCTACGAGGCGACGGATCGGCTGATGCGCCAGGTCGGCTTGCGCGATTAATGGAGACGAACTTGCTCACGACGAAGTTGGTCTGTACAGTGAAAACCATGCTGGAGTGGCGGAAACGGCAGACGCATCGGACTTGAGAAATTGAGCACCGGAGCAGGAAACTCTCCGCGTGAATTCAGTCGAAGTCGGGGAAACCGCAGCACGTCCGAAGATGGTGGCGGCAATCCCGAGCCAAGCTCCGGTCAGGTCCGGAGAAGGTGTAGAGACTTGGCGGCTGAGGCCTACCGGGAATACCTATGGCCAAGGGAAAGTCCAGACCACAAACCGTAAGGGTGGCGAAAGCCATAGTGGTACGAAAATCCGAAGGGACGAAAGTCCCGTGAGGGTTCGAGTCCCTCCTCCAGCATCTTGAGTAACAAAGTCGAACAACAAGGAGTGAAACACGTGGCGGAGTGGCAGCGCACGCACACCTGCGGTGAATTGCGGCAAACACACATCGGACAGACGGTCGTACTCAACGGCTGGGTCAACAGTTACCGGGCCTACAACGATCAAGTTTTTGTTGATCTGCGCGATCGCTATGGGCTAACTCAGGTGGTCTTCGAATCCGATCAAGCCGAATTGTTTGCTGCCGCTGGCGACATCCGCAACGAATGGGTACTGTCGGTGCGGGGCAAGGTGCGCGAACGTCTGCCGGGCAAGCACAATCCGAAGCTGGCCACTGGCGACATCGAACTGGTGGCCGATGCACTGCATATCCTCAACCGTTGTCCGCCGCCGCCGTTCGAGGTCATGTCCATACCGTTGGAGACAGGCTTCGGTGATCCCGAATTGGCCGGCGAAGATCTGCGCTTGCAATATCGCTATCTCGATCTGCGTCGGCCCACACTGCAACGCACGCTCAGCTTGCGTCATCGTCTCAACAAAGTCATCCGTGATTACCTCGACTTTCAGGGATTTCTGGAGTTAGAAACGCCCCTATTGGGGCGCAGCACGCCGGAAGGCGCCCGTGATTATCTGGTGCCCAGTCGTATTTGGCGCGACGAAAAGACAGGCCGACCGCACTGGTATGCTCTGCCGCAGTCGCCGCAGCTATACAAACAGCTCCTCATGGTGGCTGGCTACGATAAATATTTTCAAATCGCCCGTTGTCTGCGCGATGAGGACTTGCGCGCCGATCGGCAGCCGGAGTTCACGCAGCTCGACCTGGAAATGTCCTTTGTCGAAGTGAACGACGTGCTGGTGCTCATCGAGGGACTGATCGCCGAGATCTTCCAGCGCTGCGCCGGTGTGACGATTCCCTTGCCGTTGCCCCGACTGGGTTACGAAGAAGTTATGCTCAAGTACGGCAGCGACAAGCCGGATTGGCGTTTTGGCCTGGAGATCGCTGAGTTGAGCGACCTGGCAACACAGACGACCTTCAAGATCTTTCAAGAGGCCATTTCTTCCGGCGGCAAAGTGCGCGGCCTGAATGTTGTCGGCGGCGCAGAGAAGTTTTCGCGCAAGGGAATCGACCAATTGACCGAATTCGTCGGCCGGCTGGGGGCGAAGGGATTGGCCTGGATCAAGGTCGAGGCTGACAAGTTTACGTCGCCGATCGAGAAGTTTCTACCAGCAGACGCACAGGCAGCGCTGCGGCAGCGGCTGAAGGCAGGCACCGGCGATCTGCTGCTGATCGTTGCTGGCCAAGAAGAGATCGTTTGCCAAAGTCTCGGTGCCTTGCGCACACACCTGGCAACCACGCTGGGGCTGATCGATTCGGCGCGGCGCGACTTCCAAGCGGCCTGGATTATCGATTTTCCTTCGTTTATTTGGGACGCGGAGGAAAAGCGCTGGGCAGCCAATCACCACCCGTTCACGGCGCCACGCGATGAGGATCTGCCCCTGCTGGAAAGCGAGCCAGCGAAGGTACGGGCCAAGGCATATGATCTGGTCATCAATGGATACGAAGTAGGCGGCGGCAGCATTCGTATTCACAATCCGGAAGTACAGGCGCGTATCTTCGCCGTGCTCGGCATGGCACCGGAGCAAGCACGACAGCGTTTCGGCTTCCTGCTCGATGCGCTCAAATACGGTGCTCCGCCGCACGGCGGCATCGCTCTGGGGCTCGACCGTCTGACCATGATTCTTTCAGGCACAACGAACATCCGCGATGTCATCGCCTTCCCGAAGAACCAGAAAGCCCGTGATCTGATGACAGGAGCACCCGCTGCGGTGGATCCGAAGCAGCTACGTGAGTTGGGACTGTGAAAGAACAAGCTGGAAACTGTGAAAAAATGAGCCGGAAGCGTAAGCGACAGCTTGGTCCCGTCACTTACGCTTCTGGCTCACTAGCTTCTACTTAGCGTTGGGCGACGCCAAGCGTGGGCAAGGTTAGCGTGACCGGCGTGGTTTGTCCAGCTTTCACCGTGACGACCTTTTCGGCTTTGATAGGCTTGCCAGCTCGGACCACTTCAGCCCGGAGAGTATATTGATACTCCTTGCCAGGCTCCAAGATCGGCGACTGAAAGACACGGCTTGCACCGGTCGAGGTAGTTGCCTCGTTGTCGATGAGCAACTTGGCATCGGCAGGCAGCTCGACCACGATGGTCGCCGGCGCTGGCGCCATGCCTTCTTCTCGTTTTTCCTGCGGCTTCGGGGCTTTTTCGCCTCGAGGCTGCTGGGGGGCACCCTGGATGATTACGCCGCCACCATAGCCGTAGCCGCCGTAGCAGCCCATGCAGCCGTAACCCCAGCCACCGCCGTAGCAGCCCATGCAGCCGTAACCCATGCCCCAGCCGCCGTAGCAACCCATGCAGCCGTAACCCCAGCCACCGCCATAACAGCCACAACAGCCGTAACCCCAGCCGCCGCCATAACAGCCGCAGCAACCATGCCTACGTCCACCATAGCAGCCACCGCGACAGCCAAAATCCGGCAGATCTACACCAGTCGTTAACGCTGCCATCAGGACCACACTGTACATCGAAGTCACCTCCCTAAAAATTGGAACAACCCAGCAGCCCCGCGTGGAGAACCCCTCCACGTCTCAGGCTGTCCGTTTTGAGGCTATCCCGAACAACAGTGGTCGTGGACAAACGAAGAAAAGAAGTGCCCCACATCCTGCAGGGGAGCCAAAGATAGCTCGCTCGTGCATTCAAGCCTTGGGCCCTCCTTCCCCACAACGGCGGATATTGCATCCCGCCGCTACGCTACCGATTGTAGCGATTGAGATGAATAGTAAAGTAGGCAAAAAGGGGTGTCAATAGCAATTTGGGAAGTTTAAGAAGAATGGGAGAAAAAACAAAAAATAAAAACCCCCACGGCAGGTTGATGTAATGCCGTGGGGGCAGGGAGGGATTAATCTTGATGATTTGTCGACCGGAACAAAAGAACTATCGAACAAAACCACAAGGCATGCGGACAGCGTGTCTGAAAATAAGCAGACGGGCAACTATGCCTTACATAGCCTTCCGTTATTCCCCATGAGTCCGTGATTCGTAGTAAGAGACACGACACGTCTATCTTTTGCTACGAACTACGGACTCATGGCCAGCGCCGGTGTTTGTCGTTCGCTCAATACCGTATCCAAAATGCGGATGGCTGTCTCGACCTGCTCGGCGCTGATACACAGCGGTGGGCAGAAGCGAACGGCACTTTCGCCGCAACCCAGAAGCAGCAAACCGCGTCGGAAGGCAGCCTGAATCACCTCGTCGCGCCGCGCTCCCAGCGGGGCGCCGTCCTCGTTGGCCAGATCCATCGCCACCATCAAGCCGAGGCCGCGCACCTCGCGGATCTCCGGGTGCCGCTGTTGGAGGCGTTGCAACTCATGCTTGAGCTGTTTGCCGCGCTCGGCCGCGTTGGCGATGTAACCGCTTTCGAGCAAATCGAGAGTGGCCAAAGCGGCACGGCAGCTGACGGGATTGCCGCCGAAGGTGCTGGCATGGCTGCCCGGTGGCCAATCCATCACTTCCTCGCGGGTCACGATCGCTCCCAGCGGCATGCCACTGGCGATGCCCTTGGCCAAACAGATGATGTCCGGCTCCACGTCCCAATGCTCGACGGCGTAGAGCTTGCCGGTTCGGCCCATGCCGGTCTGTACCTCATCGGCGACGAGCAGGAAGCCGTGCTTATCGCACAGAGCGCGAAGGGCAGGCAAAAAGCCGGGCGGCGGCACGTAGTAGCCGCCTTCGCCCTGGATCGGCTCGACGAAGACGGCGGCGACCTCATCCGGCGGCGCGATGCGGCGCAACACCGTCTCCTCGATCTGCCGGACGCACTCACATTCGCCACCGCTGTCGCAGCCGTGGCAGCCACGCGGATAGGGAACGTGATGAATATCCGGCACCAGAGGGGCGAAGCCACGACGATGCACCAGCTTCGAGCCGGACAACGACATGGCCCCGTAAGTGCGGCCATGAAAGGCCCCGAAGAAAGCGAGGGCGCGCGAGCGCCCTGTGTGCCAGCGGGCCAGCTTCAACGCTGCCTCCAGCGCCTCGGCCCCGCTGTTGGTGAAAAAGACGCGCTTGGGCGAGGCGCCGGGACCGCTCTCGGCCAAGCGTTGAGCCAGGTCAATCTGCGGCTGATAATAAAAATCGGTGCCAGACATATGCAAGAGTTTGTGCGCCTGATCGGCGATGGCTGCGGTGACACGCGGGTGACAGTGGCCGGTGGACGTAACGGCGATGCCGGCGGTGAAATCGAGGAACAGATTGCCATCCACGTCCTGAATGACCGCCCCGGAGCCGCGCTCTACCACCAAGGGATAGATACGGGTGTACGATGGTGACATGTAGCGCGCATCGCGTTCGAGCAACTCGCGGGCCTTCGGCCCCGGCAAAGCCGTGCGAATTTGCGGGACGGTTTGTTTGTCGAAAAGCCACATGGCGTTATCCTCCTGTAGTACGCCGGTCATCAACGAATCCGTTCACATTACTTCGCCGATAATCCGAGCTGCGACCGTAAAGGAGCGGCCTAGCCAACTGCTCCCTTAGAGCTACCGGACAAAACCTCCCCCCTCGTGGGGGAAGGCTGGGGTAGGAGGTGTCAAGGCAAGGGAGCCAAGGAGTGGTGTCCCCCCCACCCGAACCCTCCCCCACAAAGGGGGGAGGGAAAAGTCCGCTAGCTCTCATGGTCGCGGCCCCGGTCCCTTTATGCCGGTCCCCCTTCGATGTCGGTGGTCAGCCCCTGCGCCATTTTCACTTCCGTGCTGTGATTGACTGTCCACGCCGTCTTGTGCGTCACGGTCTCGATCAGCCCCGCTGCGGACGGATGGCCGTTGCCGCTTTTCTTGACGCCGCCGAACGGCAGATGCACCTCGGCGCCGATGCACGGGAGATTGACGTAGCCCATGCCGTATTCACATTCCTCGCGGAACATCCGCATGGCCCGATAATCCTCCGTCACCACCGCCATCGATAAACCGTAGGGCGTGTCATTATAGATACGTACCGCATCTTCATTGGTCTTAAACGGCACTAACGCCAGGTGCGGGCCGAATACTTCCTCGCGCAACACACGCACTTCGGGACGATGCTCCATGCGGTAGATGAACGGCGACAGATAACATCCGGCCGCATGTTCGCCATCGGTCATGCGGCCGCCATCGAGCAGCACTTGCCCTCCTTCCGCGCGGGCCAAGGCGTTGTAGCGCTCAATCTTCTCGACGGCAGCGCGATGGATAACCGGCCCCGTGAAATTGCCGCTATTCAGCGGATCGCCGATGCGTAGCCGCCTTGCTGCGGATATGAGCTTGTCTGCAAATTTGTCGAAGAGCGACTCGGCGACGAGAATGCGTCCCGCCGAGACGCAGCGTTGACCGCTGGTTTTAAACGCACTAATGAGAGCGCAATTGACGGCTAAGTCGAGCCGGGCGTCGGCGCAGACGATGACAGCGCTTTTGCTGCCCATTTCGCAAGCGACGATGCGATCGTAATGCTCCGCCGACAACTGCTGGATGCGATGGCCCACCTCATAGCTGCCGGTGAATAAGACGATGTTGACCCCCGGATCGCGCACCAGCGCCTCGCCCGTCTCGGCGGCGCCATGCACAAGGTTTAGGACGCCGGCTGGAAAACCCGCCTCCACGAACAATTCGGCCAGGCGCTGGCCGATGGCCGGCGTATCTTCGGACGGCTTGAAGACCACGGTGTTGCCTTCGAGCAGGCTGGGCCCAAGCATCCACAACGGCACAGCAAAAGGGAAGTTCCACGGTGTGATGACTGCAACGACACCCCACGGCTTGCGTCGCATGAAAGCATCCTTCTCGGCGATTTCCGAGGCCAGTACCTCGCCGATTGGCATGCGTCCGGTGCCGAAGACGTATTGAATCATGTGCAAGCCTTCAATCACCTCGGCCCGGCACTCACTGACGACTTTGCCGCACTCCCGCGCCATCAACCGGGCCAGGTTATCCGCTTCGCGCTTGACGATCTGCGCCAGGTTGTCGAACAGTTCAGCGCGATAAATACGACTGGTGCGCCGCCAGGCCGGATACGCCTCCCGCGCTGCAGCGACGGCTTGCCGTGCTTCTTCGACGCTGCTGCTAGGAAAAACACCCAATACTTCACTCTCACGCGCCGGGCTGCGGCTCTCGAAGCGCTCGCCATTGCTTGATTGCCAGCGGCCAGCAATGAGGTTTTTTCCGGTAAGAGTGGCAGACATGGCCTGGCTCCTCCTGAACGTATTATGGTTGGCAGCAGACGATCGCGCCGAGAAGAATACTCATGGAGAAATGACACAGCGTTCGATCGTTAACCGTTGTTATTATACCGGGAAGCACAATCTCCTCAACCGGAGACTGCACGAACCGATCCAAAACGAAGTACCTGCCAATCGATCGGGTAGCAGCTTGTCGTGCCGTTATCTGTGAACTACCCCACAGCGGCCGGATCGTCTAACTCATGCCAGCTGAAGGGATAAATGCGAACATTGGCATCCAAAAAGATCGTGGTGCCCGAAAAGGCGAACTTTGTCGTGTTCTTGCAGCGGCAGTATCAGAGTTGGCGCTGCACTCAGACGCTAAACCGAACGAGCCGGAAGCATAAGAGTTAACGAAAAGCCCTGCAGAGCAGGCGGCCAGCGTGTCCCGATTTCGGTACACTGGCCGTCTGCCCTGCAGGGTCTTGCAGCGGGCTGGCGAGAGGGGGTTACTTGATAAACAACATCTCCCGATAGGTCGGCAACGGCCACAAATCATCCGCGACCATCGTTTCTAGCTTGTCGCCGAAGGTGCGGACCTCGGCCATCGCCGGCAAGATGGTGTCGCGGAAATACCTGGCGTGGGCAAGCACGTCGCCGTCGGCATGGTGGGCCAAGGCGCGATCGAGCGTCGCCGTCGCTTTCTGGAAATCACTGAGGGTCGCCGTCAGCGACTTGAGCAACTCGACCTGGGCACTGTTGTCGGCGCCGGCGGCCTTGGTTGCGTTGACTGTCGAGGCTACCTCACCCTGATAACGCAGGGCGGCCGGCAGGATCATCGTCTTGGCCATCATGCTCATCAGACGCGCTTCGATGTTCACCGTCTTGACGTAGTTTTCGCACAAGATAGCAAAACGGCTTTGCAATTCGCGCTCGGTATAGACACGATACCTGGTTAATAGCTCAATGGTATCCTTGCGAAGAATGACCGGCAGGGCGTCCGGGGTGTTGCGCAAGTTGGGCAGGCCACGTCTCTCGGCCTCTTGATGCCATTCTGGAGTATAATTGTCGCCATTGTAGATGACTTTCTTGCTCTCTTTGATGATACTCGGCAGCAACTCCTGGATGGCCTTGTTGATGTCCTTGCCCTGGGCCTTGGCTTTCTCCAGGTTGGTAGCGATGTAGTCGAGCGATTCGGCGACGATGGTGTTGAGCACTGTGTTGGGACCAGCGATCGATTGCGAGCTGCCGACAGCGCGGAACTCGAACTTGTTGCCGGTGAAGGCGAATGGGCTGGTGCGATTGCGGTCGCCGGCATGTTTGGGCAGCTTGGGCAGCACGCTGACACCAATCTCCAGATAACCGCCCTGCTTGGTGGACTTGGCTGCTCCTTTTTCCAGCTGATCGATGACGTCCTGCAATTGATCGCCCAGGAAAACGGACATGATCGCCGGCGGCGCTTCGTTGGCGCCGAGGCGATGGTCGTTGTGAGCACTGGCCACCGAGACACGCAACAGTTCGGGATACTTGGCGACAGCGCGGATGACCGCTACGCAGAAAACGAGGAATTGCGCGTTGTCATGCGGCGTGTCGCCCGGTTCCAGCAGGTTTTCGCCGGTGTCGGTGGCCATCGACCAGTTGTTGTGCTTGCCGGAGCCGTTGATGCCAGCGAACGGCTTCTCGTGCAACAGGCAAGCCAGGCCGTAACGTGGCGCCGTCTTGCGTAGCACTTCCATAATCATCATCTGATGATCGGTAGCCAGGTTCGAGTCCTCGAAAATGGGCGCAATCTCGTGCTGGCTGGGTGCGACTTCATTGTGCCGCGTCTTGACCGGCACGCCAAGTTTGAACAGCTGGGCCTCGCAGTCAGCCATGCAGGCAAGGACGCGCTCATGGATGTGGGCGAAATACTGGTCTTCCATCTCCTGCCCTTTGGGCGGCGGAGCGCCGAACAGGGTGCGGCCGGCATTGATGAGGTCGGGCCGGGCATAATAGAAGTTCTTGTCGATGAGGAAGTATTCTTGCTCAGAGCCTACCGTGGTGAAAACGCGACGCGCCTCGGTGTTGCCGAAGAGCCGCAAAATGCGTAGGGCTTGATTGGACAGCGCTTCCATCGAGCGCAACAGTGGCGTCTTTTTGTCGAGTGCTTCGCCAGTCCAGCTGAGGAAAGCAGTGGGGATAACGAGGGTGGCGCCATTGGGGCTTTCGAGAATGTACGCGGGGCTGGTCGGATCCCAGGCAGTGTAACCGCGCGCCTCGAAGGTAGCACGGATGCCGCCGGAAGGGAACGATGAGGCGTCCGGTTCGCCGCGCACCAGCTCTTTGCCGGAGAACTCCAAGATGGCCTTGCCGTCGCCGGTCGGCACTACAAAGCTGTCGTGCTTCTCGGCGGTCAGGCCGGTCATGGGCTGGAACAAATGGGTGAAGTGGGTGGCGCCGTGCTCGATGGCCCAATCTTTCATGGCGGCGGCCACCGTATCGGCGATAGCTGGATCGAGCGGTGCGCCCTGCCGAATGGTCTTTTGCAGTGCTTTGAAGATTGGTTTAGGCAGCCGTTCACGCTGAACAGCTTCGCTGAACACATTTTTGCCAAACAGGTCTTTCATATGAGTCTCAGTAAAGTTGACCTGTTGGAGCTGATACTCGGCGGAGGCGATGGCACGTAAGGCAGCCAGACGCGGATTTGTGTGAGTCATAAGATCGATTCTCGAAACCATTAATGTTGTGAAAAACTGTTTTCTTCTCAGGCGAAAAACATTCCCCTATCCTAGCGGGAATACAGGGCGCGGGTAGTGGCAGGCGAGCGGGGTCGCTAAGCGTCCCGAGTGCTATGGTACTCAGGACGCTTAGCGACCCCGCTCGCAGAGATCATGGCCCAATGGCATCCGTCCCGCGTTCGCCGGTACGGATGCGGATACAATCGTCCAGCGGCAGGACGAAGATTTTGCCATCACCGACTTGGCCAGTCTCCGGCGTACGGGCGGCGTGGACGATGGCCTCGATGGCAGCTTCGACGAACGCCTCATTGACAGCGATCTCCAGTTTGAGCTTGGGCAAGAGCCGCACCTGGAATTCGGTCCCGCGGTAGACCTCCGTGTAGCCGCGCTGCCGGCCGCAGCCACGCACGTCGCTAACGGTCATCAAATAGACATCTCGTTCATTCAGCGCTGTTTGTACGGCTTCCAGACGTTCCGGGCGAATGATGGCGACAATTAGTTTCATCGGTTGGGTGTCCTTGTGAAATACCCGACGAGTGGGGTGTGTTAACATCCCCAGGAGTATTCACCGGGGCGTTAACACACTCCGCTCGCTGGTGCGGTCATTAACTCTCCACACGCGCATGCAGTTTCTTGCCGCGCAAACGTTCCTCAAACAGGCGCGTGAGGGCGGCGCTGAGGATGTGCGGATCGCCGCCACGGAACTGGAAGCGATTGCCCTGGACGGTCGTGAGGAAGGGATAGACGGCACGAAGCTCAGCGGGCGCCGGCTGTGGACCGGCCTGGCACAACTCGGACCAGGTCTGCATCAACTCCTGTGGAGCGGCGCCGTCGAGAAGGACAGCGAATCGGCCCTTGCTGCCCGGCGGCACCCTGGCCGGGCGCGGCTCGGTCGGCGGCGTTTCCGGGACTTGCTCATAGGCCATACCCGCATCAAAGCCAACTTCGCCGTGCTGGGTGCGGTCGAGACCTTCGTTCTCGGTCTGTGCTTCCAGACAGAAGCCCCAGGTAGCATCAATCGCCTTGACGATCACAAAGGTGACGGCGAAAGCGAAGACAACAGCGATGCTGGCGGCGGTGAATTGGATCTGGAGTTGGTTGAAACTGGCGTCCGCGCCGGCTTCATTGATCGCTTTGGTGCAGAAAACGCCGGTCAAAAGAGAGCCTAAGAAACCGCCAACGCCGTGGACGCCGAAAGCGTCCAGTGAATCATCATACTTGAAGAACGGTTTGAGGCAGACGACTGTATAACACACGACGCCAGCCAGCAGACCGATCACCAGGCCGCCGACCGGTTTGACGAACCCGGAAGCCGGTGTTACGGCCACCAGTCCGGCAACCATGCCCGAAGCCAGACCTAGCGCGGTTGGTTTGCCTTTGTGGAGCCATTCGGTAAGCATCCAGCTGAGGGCGGCGGCGGCGGCAGCGATCTGAGTGGCCGTCAGGGCTGAGCCGGCCAGCGGATTGGCCGCCAAGGCACTGCCACCGTTGAAACCAAACCAGCCGAACCACAGCAAACTGGCTCCCGTCAACGTCAGTACCATGCTATTGGGATGCATAGCGTGTTCGGGGTAGCCGATCCGCTTGCGCAGCACGAGGATGGCAGCCAGACCCGATAGCCCTGCTGCAATGTGGACCACCGTGCCGCCCGCGAAATCGAGGGCACCCATCGCTCCTAGCCATCCGATTGGTTTGCCATCAGCTCCGACTGCCCAAACCCAGTGAGCCAGCGGAGCGTAAACCAGCGTTCCCCACAGGAGAATAAACAGGCAATACGGCCCGAACTTGATGCGCTCCGCCAACGCGCCGCTGATAAGCGCTGGAGTGAGAATGGCAAACATCCCTTGGAACATGCAGTGGACCAAGACGGGGATGTGCGTGCCGGGAAAGAGGTCGCCGGAATTGACGCCTTGTAAGCCGACAAATTTGGGTTCCCAGCCAATCCAGCCCTCGTGCGTGGAACCGAAGGCCATTGAGTAACCGAATAACACCCACTGAACGCCCAGGATCGCCAAAGCGACCATGCTGTGCATCATGGTGCCCAAGACGTTCTTGCGACGAACCATTCCGCCGTAGAACAAGGCCAAGCCAGGCGTCATGAGCCAGACTAGACTGGTGGAAATCAGCATCCAGGCAGTATCGCCCGAATCGATCTTGACCTCTGCATTGGATGAGGCTGCTGGGCTGGTGGGTTCCGGGTCCGCTTCAGCACGGACGAGCGGGCCAGTTAGGAATAGCGCTGAGGCAACCAATAGCGCAAGCAGGGAATGCTTCACGGAAAATCTCCTCCGACCTTCCAGTACGGCCCCCCAAGCGCAGCAACACCGGGGAGAGGGATTGTCAACGAATGGGCACCTTTCTGAGCAACTCATGTGCCGGATGAAATCGACGCTCGCACAAGTGCTACAACTTCTTATTTGGTAAAGAGATAAGGGAAATTATGCTTGGCATCGCCATCAATACCCGCCCTCCGTTTGCTGCCCATACTGCCAGCATTTGGTGCATAGAAATTCAGCAGCATCGACTGCGAGAACTTGCTTGGGTTGATTTCCACGTTTTTGAGCGGGAGCTGACAGCTATTGGGGATGAGCAAACATTTCCTCCTCCCACAAGAGGGAGGGGGGTGTCCGCTAGTCTTTACCGGCCTTACCTTACGAAAAAAAGGCACAGGTACAAGGAATGTATGCTGTTCGTATCAACTCCATACGCTGTTCCAACTCGCGTACTGCGTGAAGAAACAACAAAGTGAATAGAAGTGCTTCGGTGTATGCCGATCGGCCGCACCGTGGGCTTCCGTGAAGGCAATCCGATCGCCGCATTGCTGGAGAGGAAGATTTCTTAGTTCGCTTCGCCTATAACAATCTGCATGGCAGAACATCCTGACGTATTGATTCTCGGCGGCGGCGTTATCGGTTTGACGACGGCCTGGTTTCTCTCAGAAGCCGGTGTCCATGTTGAGGTCGTGGATAAAGGCGATTTTGGCCAACAAGCTTCGTGGGCCGGCGCCGGCATCCTTTCCCCCGCAAGTTTGGAACATGCCCATACCGCCCTGGATCAACTCCGCGCGCACAGCTGGGACTTGTTCTCATCGCTTTCGCAGAAGCTGCGCGAACAGACGGGGATCGATAACGGCTTTCTCATTTGCGGCGGACTGGAGCTATGCACCCATGCAGAGGAGGAGCCTTCTGACGAATGGCGCGGCGAGGGTATCGCCTTTGAGGAATTGAGCGGCGACGAGTTGCACCGCCGCTATCCCGATCTATCTCCGACCCTACCGCGTGCTTATTATTTGCCGGAGATGGCGCAGCTGCGTAATCCGCGCCACCTCAAGGCGCTGCAAGCGGCGTGTGCGGCTCGCAGCGTTTCGATGCGTCCGAGTTGTGCCGTCCATCAACTGGTGCGCAAGGGTAACCGCATTGAATCTGTGGACACCGATCAGGGCCGGCTCACCGCGGGCCGTTACCTGCTCGCCGCAGGCGCCTGGAGCGAGACGCTCTTGGCACCGCTTGGCTGGCGACCGGGCATTCGGCCGGTGCGGGGCCAGATTACTCTCTTGAACACCGGCACGGTAGGGATTCGCCCGCTGCTCTTGTGCGGCAAGCGTTACCTGGTGCCGCGTGGCGATGGCCGTGTGCTGGTTGGCTCGACCGAGGAGGAGGCCGGTTTCGATCCGCGCACCACTGCTGCCGCTATCGCCGAGTTGCTTCACTTCGCTGCCGCGCTCATGCCCAGCCTGTCTGGGGCCGCCGTCGAACGCTGCTGGGCCGGCCTACGCCCTGGCAGCCCGGATGGCAAACCGTTTCTGGGCGCCGTCCCTGGTATCGATAATCTCTTCGTTGCCGCCGGTCACTTCCGCGCCGGCATCCAGTTGTCGCCCGGGACTGCCCTGGTGATGAAGCAACTACTCTTGGGCGAAAAACTGGCAATACCGTTGGAGGATTTCCGCCTCGACCGTCCCTTCGGTCCTCCAGCCCACGGGAAGTAAATAAGGCACTCCAGGGCATGCAGTTCATCAGAACAACAAATAGATACGTGTTTTTGTGTTTCTATTTAGGGCAAACGGCAAGCCCTGCAGGGCAAGCTGCCAACTTGCCCTACGGTTGTGTCCGCCAGTCCTAAGAAACCTCGGCAGTTTGCAGGTATTCGAGGATCTGTTCCAGCGTCATTCCCTGGATGCCGGGAAAGAGGTTCATCTGCACAGCCAAGGCGGCAAGGATCTGTTCCTCGGTGACCAGGCCCATGGCACGGGCTGCCTGACCAAATTTCTGCCGTCGTCCACTCTTTCGCAGCGTCTCCAGGACGCGATCGCGGTCGATGCGGTTGAGGGCCTTCAAACGAAGTAAAATTTCGCCGAGTTTCTGTTCTGCGCTCATCGGTTGTGCCCTCCAGCGACGACAGAGGGGTGCCGTCGTGATTCAGCACAACTATAGCTCACGGTTAGCCTGTTAGAGGTTGGCAAATTGCGCGTTGAGGTTCTGAAGGCGCAGGATGCCCGCCTCCAGATTCTTCTGGGCGGCCAGCATGTGATCCAGGGCTTCCGCAAAGCGATTGACGCAGGCATTCAGCTCACTGGTGGGGGCATCGGGATAGAGCAGGCAGCTGGACAGTTCCTTGATGGCCACGTCCATTTCTTCGAGGAGCACTTTTTGGAAGTTCCGGCCCAAAGCTTCGGCAGCTTCGGATCCCGTGTATAGGGCAGTCAGCAGGGTGGAATGGAGGTTGGGATCGATCACCTTATCTTCGGCGACGGCCGATCGTCCGCCGCCGGCCGGAACAGACGCTGGCGCCGCAGGACGATCGCCGGACAAGAGCATCTCCGCATGCGCCCGCCCTTCCAGCGCCTTTTCCCAGTGAGGCCGCAGCTTCAACGCCTCCTCGTAGTTCTGGATGGCTTGGCGATATTGCTGCTTCTCGACGTAAATGTTGGCCAGGTTCAAATGGGCATCGGCCATGCGCGGATTGAGACGGATGGCTTCGCGATAGGCTTGGATGGCCATATCCAACTGGCCTTTGCGACGATAGACCAAGCCAAGATTGTAATAACCTTCGACGCGCTGCGGATCGAGTTGAATGCCGCGGCGCAGAGCGGCAATCGCCTCGTCGTATTCCTGCAAGAGATTGAGGACGGCCCCCAGGTTGATGTAGGCACCCGCGCGGAGCGGATCGAGACGGGTCACTTCACGGAAGTGATGGGCGGCGCTGGTCAGCTCGCGGAGTTGGAAATAGACTGTGGCCAGGCCCATGTGAATATCCGGAGCGTCGGAGCGCAGCCCCAGCGCCATGAGATAGGCTTGTTTGGCCCTTTCCCAATCCCGGTTTTCGATGGCTTGTTTGGCTTTGAGACAAAGCCGTTCGATTTTCCCCGGTTCCATGATCTGCCCTCCGCGTCGAGGCGCCCCGAGGTGCTGGGCGCGTGAACACAGCGAGTCATTCCCCGATTATAAACCGATACGAATACCCCCTACAACGGCAGTTATCCGGTCGTTCGCCTCAGACCTTATCCGGCACCACGAACGGCGCGCGATAGGTGCGACCTAGCAAGCCATTGGCCGCGGCGTCGTCGTGCAGCGTCTCCGTGGCGGCGTCGAAACTCAGACGACGGCCAACACGATAAGCAATGTTGCCCAGATGACAAAGACGAGTGCTTTTGTGGCCTTCTTCGATGTCGGCGTTGGGCCGTTTGTGCTCGCGGAGGCAATCGAGAAAATTGCGCAGATGCGGCTTCTCGATCGGGGCTGCTTTATCCGATGCCATCACGCCGTCTTCGACGTGCCAGCCTTTTTTGTCGAAAATCAGCGTGCCTTTCTCGCCGTAAAGGATGATGCCAAACGGCTCGCCGGCCACGCCGGTTTTCGACCAGATGCGGTGCTCCCAGAGGACCGTTGTACCGGGAAAATCGAAAAAGGTCACCTGAGTGTCGGGCACTTGTCGATCGTCGTCGTAGAACAGTTTGCCGCCGCCCGTGGCGATGGTTTGGGGCGCGTCCAGTCCAAGCACCATGCGGACCACATCCAGGGCATGGATGCCGTTATTGCCGATTTCTCCTGTCCCATAATCCCAGTTCCAGTGCCAGTTGTAGTGGAAGCGATTGGGATTGAACGGCCGCTGGGGCGCCGGCCCCAGCCACAGGTCGTAATCGACACCGGCAGGCACCGGGCAGTCGGCCTTGTGGCCGATCGCCGGTCGATTGCCGGCAATCCAGGTACGGACAAACGGCACCTTGCCGAGCTGGCCACTGCGGATGAATTCGGCAGCACTGTGGAAATGCGCCCCGCTACGCCGCTGCGTGCCGACTTGCACAATGCGATCGTACTTGCGCGCTGCCTCGACCATGCGCCGCCCTTCGATCAGATTGTGCGCAATGGGCTTTTCGACATAAACGTGTTTGCCGGCCTGGCACGCCCAGATGGTGGCCAAGGCGTGCCAGTGGTCCGGCGTGGCAATGACGACAGCATGAATGTCCCGATCATCGAAAACATGGCGGAGATCCTTCACGCACTTCGGTTCTCGCTTTTGTCGCTGATTTACAGATTGGAGCGCCTTGGCAAAAGTGTTCTCATCTGGGTCGCAAATGGCCGCGATTTCCACGTCAGCAAAGGACGAAAAACCCTGTATCAAGGCGCGGCCGCGTCCATAGACGCCGAGAACAGCGAGGCGAATTTTCTCATTGGGCTTGTCGGCCGCGCCGGCGATGCTAAGGGTCGACAACGCGGCCACGGACGCGGCAGAGGTTTGCAGGAAGCGACGGCGATTTAGTGCGGACATAGTTGATCTCCGGTTGCGAGGGAGGCGAGCTACTTCCCGCGAGTTTACCGCAGCGAAGGACGATGAGCAATGGCTTCAAGGAAGCACTCCTGAAACTTCTTTCAAGAAGGATCGATACTCTCTCGGCCCAAAGCGCTTTTTACGCTCCTGGATGATACTCCCGTTATCTTTCCACAGTGGGAGGAGCTGGTGATCCAGTATCAAGTCCAGGGAAAGGACGCCCACGACGCCCGTCTGGTAGCGGCTATGATGGTTCACGGACTCAGCCGGATTCTCACCTTCCATGTCGGCCACTTTCAGCGCTACCAAACCCTCCTTGTTCTGGGAGCGCAACAGGTACTCGCGGCTTCGTCTCGTAACCCTTGACGGGTTTCCAAAGGAGGCCATGCCAGGATTGGCAGTTATGCCAGTGCCTGCCGCAGATCCTCCTGCAAATCCTCGGCGTCCTCGATACCGACGCTGAGGCGGATCAGCCCATCATCGATACCGCGAGCGATACGAAGGTCGGCGGGGATGCTGGCATGTGTCATCGTCGCTGGATGACAGACCAGCGATTCGACACCGCCGAGGCTCTCGGCGAGGCTGAACAATTTGGTACGCGGCAGGAAGCGCTTCGCGGCTGCCCCGCCGCCTCGGAGACGAATGCTGACCATGCCGCCGAAATCGCGCATCTGCCGCTTGGCGATCTCGTGTCCCGGATGCGATGGCAAGCCCGGATAATAGACGCGTTCGACTTGCGGTTGTTCGCTCAGCCATGCGGCCAAACGGCGGGCGTTGGCGCTATGGCGCTCCATGCGGATCGCCAACGTTTTCAGGCCGCGTAGCGTCAGGTAGGCATCGAATGGTCCCGGCACGCCGCCGGCCGCATTCTGATAGAAGGCGATCGGTTGCAGTAGATCCTTGCGTCCGATCACCGCGCCACCGACCACATCTGAATGTCCGCCGAGATATTTCGTGGTACTGTGAATGACGAGATCGGCGCCCAGGGCGAGCGGTTGTTGCAGGTATGGTGAGGCGAAGGTATTATCGACGGCTAGCAACGCACCGGCCTTGTGCGCCACGTCGGCGATAGCAGATATATCAAGGATTTGTAAGAGGGGATTTGTCGGCGTTTCAATCCATACGAGTTTTGTAGCTTTCGTAAGGAGCCTGGTGAAACCGGCAGGGCTAGGATCATCGGTATAGCGCGTCACCAGTCCCCAGGGTTTGAAGACCCGCTCGAGCAGCCGATAGGTGCCGCCGTACAGGTCGGCGGCAGCGACGACTTCCTCGCCGGGTTTCAGCATCGAGAGCACAGCCGTAGTCGCCGCCAAGCCGGAGGCAAAAGCCAGGCCGCGCTCGCCGCCTTCCAGCGACGCCAGGCACGTTTCCAGGGCCGTGCGCGTCGGATTGGCGGTGCGTGAATACTCGTAGCCCTTGTGCTGACCGGGAGCCGCCTGCGTGTAGGTGGAGGTGGCGTAGATGGGTACGACCGTGGCGCCCGTGGCTGGATCAGGATCCTGGCCCGCGTGAATGGCGCGCGTGGCGAAACCGTGATGAGCTATTTCCCGGGACATTGCCATGACTGGCCCTCCTTCCTCTTTATTCCCAGGTCCGGCTGGTTTTGGCACAGCGCCGCGATGGCTTGGTGTATCTGCTGAGTCGCCTACCAGTCAGGATCCTTCCTCAGATTCATGGTTGAGATGAAGACGATCCATGGATCACACATTCACGAGGTCAATGCCAAAGATTCTAAGGAGGAACAGGGGCAAGAACAAGGAAAAACGAAACGCACCCAGCTTTGGACGAACGACCAGGCGTCTGCCGGTCGGTGAGGTTGTACCAGTCGGCGTACACCGGCCGTTCACCTATGCGCGTCACGCTGACCTCCACTTTCAAGTGGCCCGTTGTGACGTAGGCTTCCTCATAGTGCCGCAACGGAGTTGCTGACGATAGGTACTCGGCGTCAGCCCTATCATCTGGCGGAAGACGGCGGAGAATCGTTTGGCGTCCGTAAATCCGGAGCGTTCCGCGATACTGTGAATGGGCAGGTCTGTCTGAGCCAGTAGTTGGCGGGCACGTTCCACATGCACCCGGCGTATCTCGTCTAGAATGCTCCTTCCCAACACCTTACGGAACCGCCGTTCGAGATAGCGACGCGATGTAGGAATCTTTCGGAGCAGATCCGTTACTCGAATGGGCTGATGGGCTTGCTGCCGGATAAAACGGAGAGCGGCGACCACATCCACCTCCCCTATGGCCAGGATGTCCGTCGATCGGCGGGCGATTACTCCTAGCGGCGGAAAGAGCGATATCCGCGCGTCGGCTTGCGCCCCCCTTAAGAGACGATCTACTTCTCGCGCGGCTTCGTAACCGATCCGCTGTGTCGGCAAGGCGATGCTGGAGAGCGAGGGGCGTGCAAATTCACACAACAAATCATCGTCATCCACGCCAAGAATAGCGACATCCTCTGGCACCCTCAGGTCGGCCCGAAGGCAGACCTCGGTGAGCTGCACTCCCCAGATATCGTTGGTAGCGAAGATGCCGACGGGACGAGGGAGGGCGCGGACCCAACGTTCGACGGCTCGGTCCTGCGCCCACAATCGCCCCATCGGGTCGAAGGGGCGCCGCCCCGGCTCGTGGTAGCTTGTCACGCTGGCTCCCGAGGACGCGATCCTTTCGCGGAATCCCGCCTCCCGCCGAAGTGAGTAGACGTGGTTGCGGTGACCGACGAAGCCGAAGTGCCGAAAACCACGTTCCAGAAGATGTTCGGCTGCTAGGACTCCGCAGCGATAATCGTCCACGCCAATGCGCGGAAAAGCGGATTTCGGCAACACCCCGCAGACGTTCACGACAGGCACCCTCAGTCGTTTCAGGGATTCGGCCAACTCCTCCGAGAAAAGGTGAGCGATCACCGCAGCAGGACGAAGCGACCGTAGCGTGCGGATGGCTTGCGGCTCCGGAGATACGGGCAGGAAGGTCCAGTGAGGAACCGTTTCAGCGTAGTGTTTGATGCCGCGGAGGACGCCTCGGCAGTACGCCAAAGTATGACTGAAAACCAAACCGATGCGGGTCGAAGCTTGCATACTTCTTACTATATGCGGTTGTCGCAAAAGAGGAAAAGAATGCCGCATTTTGACCTGGAACTCAGTAGGAAAGGCATGTCAATTTGGAACAGAGAGATTTACCCATCCTCCGAGGAGTCATTTGATGCGAAGCATCTACTTGTCGATTTGGACTTGCTTGGTTGTCGGTTCGAGCCGTGCAGATGATTATTCTAAGATAATTCACGCACCTCCGGGCCACCTTCAAACGAGTTGGATCGGGAACTCTTTCGGCGGGAACGGCGGGCCGAATGGATTCGGTTACTGGGTCCAAAACGCTTCCGCTCGTAGCATCGTCACTCCGGACGGGACGATGATCGTCGGGATTGATTGGGACGAGGCAGGTCGGTGCGTTGGTCTGTACAAGGACGGTCGCGTCAATCGTATCCTGCTCAAGGCAGAGGGAGGCACACTCCCGGATTCGGCCTGGGGCTGGGGCACGGGCAACGATGGGGCCATCGCAGCCGTCGGGACAGACCTCTATGTCGGGACCAAAGGCAAGAAACTGCTCCGTTTCCAGTGGCAACCAGGCAAGCTCGACTCGGCCAAGTTTGTTGGGGCCACGGACCTTTCGGCCTCTCCGCTAGGACTTTCTGCACGCGGCGACGTGCTGGCCGTTGTAAACGCAAAACGGATCGAGCTATGGTCGATTCCTCATGAGAAATTGCTCCACAGCTTTGATGTCGTTGCCCAGGATGCGGCCATCGCACCGGACGGTTCGATCTGGGTACTCACCCGCGGCAAGATCCGGCACTACTCGGCGGAAGGCCGAGATTTGCATGTCGAGCTTCCCGATATTGGCAATCCAACCGCATTGGCGTTCGCGCACCATGATAATACGTTGCTCGTCTGCGACGACGGCCCACGGCAGCAGATCCTCGTCTATGACGTGAGCGAGGAGCAACCAAGACGCGTTCGAACCATCGGTCAGAAAGGAGGGTTACAGGCTGGTGTTCCGGGAAAGATGGCCCCCGATAAATTCTTCAGCTTACGCGGGGCCGGCACAGACCGGGATGGCAACTTATACGTCTCCATGAGTTTCGGGAAAGGGCCGAGCGGCTCTCTTACACTGCGGTCTCTCTCGCCACGCGGTGAGTTGCGTTGGGAGTTGTACAATCAAGCCTTCGTGGATACGTTCGGCTTCGATCCGGATGCAGATGGCAAAGTGGTCTATAGCCGGCTTGGTTTGTTCGATCTGGATCTCTCGCGGCAGAAGGCGGGATCGGAGTGGTCGCTACGGGCAATCACCGTGGATCACTTGGCCCATCCGAAGGAGGATCGCCTGAATGGAGGTGCTTCGGTAATCATCCGGCGGCTGAAAGGTCGCCGCATCCTGTATTCTATTGGTCAGTATGGAGGCGGTTTCCAGCTTTACACTTTTGAGGAGCCGGCTGGCCTCGTCGCTCGACCGGCAGGTAAGATTCACGCCAAGGATACCTGGGCCTGGCACGTGGACTCTCAGGGAGCCATCTGGCATGGGGACGCACCGAAGCGAACCATCCGGCGCTATCCTTTCGCGGGTTGGGACGAGAAGCAGCAGCCGCAATATCATTGGGACAAATTCGATCACTGGGATTGGCCACAAGATTTTGAATTAGTTCGCCGGGTGGTGTATCGCGCCGACACGGATTCATTGTATCTGTTCGGCTACCTTAAAGGGGAAGCCATCGATTCTTGGGGCGTAGTCGGGCGAACCGCACGCCGCTACGATGGCTGGCGCTCGGGCAAACGGACCCTGACCTGGACGAAAGCGCTGCCCTTGACGCCAGACGGCGAGGGTAAGGGTAAGCCCCTGAGCGCGGAATCGGTGGCGGTGGTCGGCGACTACCTGTTCGTCGGCATGTGCAAACCACAAGATAACCGACAGTATATCCATATCTTCGCGACCAAGGATGCCAGTTACGTCGGCAGTTTTTGGCCGGGAGATTCCGTGGGCGGTCAGGCAGGATGGTTGGATATGCCGTACGCCCTCCAGGGGCTGAAAAGACAAAACGGCGAATATCTGCTTCTGGTAGAAGAAGATTTTCGCGGTAAAAACCTCCTTTATCGCTGGACACCGAGTCGCTGAACCCGCGAATGTAAGAGAGTAACTTAGGAGGGAGAGCATTCGTACAATGAAGCCTACGCAATTTTTTCTGTTACTCGCTTCTCTCAGCTTGTTTGGGCCTTCGGTCGCTCCCGCCGAGGGCAAACAGCTATCCAGACTCAAGGTGAGCGAGAATGGACGATTCCTCATGACCGAGAAGGGAGAGCCATTTTTCTGGCTCGGCGATACCGCCTGGGAGCTTTTCCATAGGCTCAATCGGGAGGATGCGGATCGCTACCTGCGGAAACGCTCCTCGCAAGGATTCACCGTCATTCAGGCCGTCGCCCTGGCCGAAATCGACGGCCATACCATACCGAACGCCTACGGCCATCTCCCCCTGGTTGACTTCGACCCGGCACGTCCGGATGTAAAGGACGGTCCACGCAACGATTATTGGGACCATGTGGATTACATTGTTGATCGGGCGAATGAACTAGGGCTTCGTATCGGCTTTCTCCCAACGTGGGGGCGATATTGGCACGATAAGGTCCGAGACGGGAAGCCGCTTTTCACCAGGGAAAACGCGGCTACCTACGGCGAATGGTTAGGCCGGCGTTACAAGGGAAAAGGGCTGATATGGATCCTGGGCGGCGACCGGGGTATCGATAACGCCGAGCAGAAAGAAATCATTCGCGCCCTGGCGCGCGGTTTGCGCCGGGGCGATGGCGGTGTACATTTGATGACCTTTCACCCGCCTGGGGGCACTGGCTCGTCTCAGTGGTTTCACGACGATTCTTGGCTCGATTTCAACCTGCGGCAAAACGGCCATGTCACGGAGTATACCGGCCGCTACGCACAGACCCGAACCGACTACGACCGCAAACCCACCAAACCTGTGATCGATGGCGAACCATTGTACGAAGGCCATCCAATCGCTTTCAATGCGAAAGCGCTGGGCCATTCCACGGCCGCCGATGTTCGCCGACCGCTCTACTGGGACTTGTTTTCCGGTGCCTGCGGCCATACCTACGGCCATCATGCCGTCTGGCAAATGTGGCAACCCGCTCGCAGGCCTATCAACGACCCGCTGATGCCCTGGACGGAAGCAATGGATGAGCCTGGAGCCAGGCAGATGGTCCATGCGCGACGTCTTCTGGAGTCGCGCCCTTTTTTCACGCGTATTCCGGATGATTCGGTGATCGTTACAGATCGCGTAGCAACCGCCATTCCGGGGGCCGGTCGAGCCCGCTTTGTTGCCACGCGCGATGCGTCCGGAAGCTACGCGATGATCTATGTACCGATTGGCCGAAAATTCAAAGTCCGCATGGACAAGATCAGCGGCGCAAAGGTGAAGGTTTGGTGGTTCGATCCGCGGACAGGATCGGTCACCTCGATCGGCGAGTTTCCCAATATCGGCGAGCGTGAGTTTGTATCTCCCCAGCCCGGAGAGTTGCTCGACTGGGTATTGGTCCTTGATGACGCAGCGAAGAACTTTCCGCCGCCTGGACAAAGCAAATAGCCTATTTCGACATGCCGGCTATGCGTCCGATGGAGGCTGATAATGTCACGACTATTTCCACCTGTGATCGCCTTTGTCTGTTGGCCGGTCAGGGCGGGCCGGTAGCGAAGAATCTCCCGAAAAGATGGGGCCGGGCAGGCTCAGCGCCCAGGACTGTACCCAGCGGCTCGAGCGCACTAACTCCTGAGCCAAACGCACAAACAGTGGCCGGAAGTAGAAGCTATCGAACCGTTATCCGAACCTGCCACGCCGGCCATTTGAAGGAGGATTTGTCCATGCCTCAGGATGACTTGAAAGAATATCTGAAACGCGAGCCATTCCCGCCGTTTCGCCTTTATCTTTCCCCGGGAGCATTCGTGGACATCTGCCAGCCGCAATTGGCAGGCATATGTCAGCCACTCGGTCCTCACCCTTGGCCAGTCCATTGAGGGAGACAAACAACGTTTCCTGGTAATCATCTTGATTCACATCGTCTGGTTCGAAGTCCTGCTGCTCGCACCGTGACGCCGCGCTACGAATCCCGTTTCTTCCTCCTTAAGGACGTGAAAACTACAAGTCCCGTAAATCACTCTATCTCCGCTTAGATGCGCATCATTTGCCGCCTGCTCTCGCTTGTTTGGCGAATTGCGGCAGGCGATTGAGAGGGCGAATCATCCGTGAATACCCTGGTTAGCGACGCTTCTACGAAGCGTCGCTAACCGGAGCGTACTTACCGCCACGTTAACACACGGAAGATGCCTTCGCGGTGCTTAATGCGATCAGGCAACGCCAGCAAGCGATCGCGGTACATGCTTAAGAGCAGTCCCGCGCCGAAAAGTATACCACCGCCGACCGTGATGAAAATGGCCACGGCATTCAAGCGACTCCAAGGCACGTAAATCAGCAGCGTGACGAAATACAGGGCTGTCAGCGCTGCGCCCACCAGGGTCGTCGATTTCAACTGGAATAGAAAGCCGGTCGTCACCAGAAGCACAGCGGCGGCCAGGAATCCCAGTTCGTTGAGGACGATGAAATGGTCGCGGCTGCGGTCGATGAAGGTGGCTATCGCCAAGGGCATGCCAACCAGCAGGCTGCCCAGAAACAAGCTCAGGCTAACCATGTCGTTCTCTCGTTCTTGCTCGCGATACCAGCCGATGTGCCCCGCGACTAAGAGCAGCAGACCGACTGCGACACTGAATATCTCCAGCTTCTGCCACAGGCTCAACTGGCTCAGTACGGTGATGCCGAGGAAGGTGAGCGCTGCTTGACCAAGGGTGGTCACCACATACCAGCGCCGCCAAGCCGCCTGCTGCACCAGCGCCAGCGACAACAAACTGATGGCGGTCAGCGCGGCAAACAGACCTACAAGTTGCCAGTTGATCTGGTGAACGGCCAGTCGGCTTAGGCCCAGAAAGAGGGCAGCCACAAACGACAACGACAGCAGCGTGTTGGCGCTTTGGAAGGCCGCATTGGCCAGTGGCTGGACGGCAAAGCGCTCCAAGACGGCGAAGCGGTAGGTCAGTAGCAATCCCAGGCCGACCAGTGCGAAAGTCAGAGTGTAGAACTCGGCGGCTACCCCCCAATAGCTCAGCACTTGCCAGAGTGCCCCGCACGCCATCGCGGCGCTCAGATGGATCGTCCATACCTTTTGATAAAACGCTGTGGCCAAGGCATAGAACAGGGCTGCCTCGGTGCAGAACAGGGCCAGGGCCAGATTGAGCGGTTGGTTCTGAATGGGGGCGAACCCTTCCAACGCCGACGCCAAGCTTGACACCAGCATGACAGCTGTGGCGGCGTGGCTGACCCAGAGCAGCGGCTGTTCTTCGTTTCGACCACGGTACAGACGGGCAGCTATCAGGTAAACAATGGGCAGCAGCATCAACCAGGGGGCATGTTGTTGCCAGGTATTCAGGCGGAGCGGAGGCGCGGCCAGCAGCGCCGTGGCCGCCACCAGCGTGGCCGCCGCCGTGGCGAAGAAGTAGACTGCCGCCAGCCGCGGTTGACTATTGCGATACAGATAGGCGCCGAAGCGGCATGACACGGCTGTCAGCAACATCGCTCCCACATATGTCCAGGCCGGCGCTTCGCCTTGCCAGACGCCTTTCAGATTGGGACTGAGCGCTTGCAAATACACCAGCAAACCCAAGGCCACGGCCAAGAGCGGAAGCAAAACACCCAAAATAGGGATGGCCCGTGTGTAGCGGCTGCTGCGGAAAACCGTGGCCTGCGATATGTTGAGAGCCAGAGCGGCCAGGGCCAACACGGCGATCAGCGCATCCATGCCCAGCTCGATATGCAGTAATTGCAAGCCCAAAATCAAGGTCCACAGCAATGTGCCCGCGGCAATATAAATGTACACCCCCACCCGCCGCACCACCAGGTCGGAATAAATATAGGCGTAGGTGCCGGCGACCACGAGGAGCAGCGCCAGCCAACGCAATTCGCCGACAATGGGCGAGGGCGTGGCTCCCCATTTCTCGTACAGGCTTTGGAACACCGGCTTGTACAGCCAATCGCCGGCGATGTCGGCGCCGAGGACAAGCAACAAACCGGCCGCCAACAGCGTATGTCCTGACCAGAAAAAAGCCAGGCCGAAACGCCGCCGGCTGAAGGGACCTTCCTGTTCGGGGAAAGCTCGTTCGGCGTGGATGGCCAGCATACCCAGCACAACCAGCAGCGTAGACGGCAAGGCGATCTCCCAGAACTTCTGCGGCGACGGCGGCAGATCAGCCAGGAACAGAAGGCCGGTCAAGGTCACTCCGGCCATAAAAATGTAGACGAACAACTCATCGCGCAGCACCAGGGCCGAAGCGGCATAGAGGACGCTGATGACCAAGGCCGCCACCCAGAGATGGCCATCGAGCGTAAGGAGCCCGTTGGCGTGGTAGTACCAGAGGTTGAGCGGCAAGACGAGACAGGCCAGGAGTGTGACGGCCCGGCCGGCCAATTGATAGCGGCTGCCGCGCAACAGCCACCAGCCCGCCCCTAGCGTGGCCGCATTCAGAACGCCGAGTCCGACAGCGACCCCAGGCGGTTTCAACAACTCATTGACCCACAGCCAAATCACCAGTCCCACGACCATTAGCGCTCCGCCAAAGGCCAAAAGCATGTGGATGTTGCGTGGGTCGAGCAGGATCTCCATGAGCGGGCGTCGCGGTCGGGCCGGCGGCGTGGCTGCCGATGGCTCAGCGGGCAAAACTGCAGCGAGGCGTTCCCGGTCCAGACGCCGTTGCAGGGCGGCAAGGCGTTCGTTGCACTCGGCCAGGCAGGCATCGGCAGCCGACAGCGGCAAGGTGCCGGCCTGCTGGAATTTTTTGATCTCGCTGCATGTGAAAAGGAAGTAACGGAGCTTTTGTGTCTCCGGTGTGTGCGCCGGCGCTCCGCATTCACTGCAATGCCTCGCGTCAGCTGCCAAGGGTCGCTGGCAACTCCAACACTCGTCTGCCGAGGGCAAGACCAGGGCGGCCGGGACTGACCCGCCGCTTTCCAGGCTGCTCTGCAAGGCGCTGTAACGGTTGCGGATAACTTGATGACTCTCGTCACGGATCAACCCCATCTCGTGCCAGATCTCGAAACAACGTTGGGCAAAGGCCACAGCCGCCCGCAAATCGTCGCGATCGATGGCGTTGCTCGTGGATGCCGCTGTCATGTGTCACCCCTCTGTATAGACGTGGAAACACGGGACGAAGAAATACACTCTCTCTTGACAAGGCACTAGTGAATCAGAAATGTCACACGGCATCTGGTGTTCGCTTGCTTGGTAAATTAAAGCAAACGATCGAAGAAAGCAACACTCTTCGGACTTGATATAGAGCTTAGAAATCCGAAGAAGCACTTGATACGGTCGCTTGGAGGAAAATTCACCATAACCTTTGAAGAAGTTTGCCAATATCTATGGCAAACCATTCCAGCCAGTGCGCATTCACTTCAAAGACGATCGAGCAAGAAGAGCCATCAGGAATCGATTTAAGGTCTAAAAAGCATTAAATTCGAGTACGGACATGCTTTGCGGCGTATCCCAACGGACTGCATCAGTGCGCCAGGCTCCCTGATCCTTCTGGTGGCTCGCGGTGACCGTAGAAACTGTACAGCACCGGCATCAGGTAGCGTGTCAAGAATAGTGTTATCACCATGCCGCCGACCACCACGATGGCCAAGGGACGCTGCGTCTGCGAGCCGATTTTGGTCGAAAGGGCTGCAGGCAAGAGACCGAGGATGGCGGTCAGGGCGGTCATCATCACCGGGCGGACGCGCTTGGCGGCGCCTTGCATGATCGCTTCGTAGAGCGGCAGTCCCTGAGCGCGGTGAGCGTTGAAGGAGGAAATCAAAATCAGGCCGTCCATGATGGCCACGCCGAACAGCGATACGAAGCCGACTGCCGCTGAGATACTGAAATTGGTACGGGTCAAGAGCAGCGCCCACAGGCCGCCGATCGTCAGAGCGAGGACGTTAGACAGCACTACTACCGTGTCCAACAAGGAATGGAAGGCCATAAACAGGAGAACGCAGATCAGCCCCAGTGACAAGGGCACAATGAACATCAGCTTGCGCTCGGCCTCTTCCATCTCCTCGAACTCACCGCTCCAGACAGCCCGGTAGGGGGCGTGGAAAATGGCCTGGGTGCGCTTGCGGGCCTCGGCCACGGTACTGCCCAAATCGCGGCCGCGGACGCTGAACTTGAGGGCAATCATCCGCTTGCCGTTCTCATGATAAATGTCTGAGGCGCCCGTGCGCTCGAACTGGCCGTTGGGGTCCGGGGCGCCATCATCGCCGACCGGCGAAACCAGATCGCGCAGCCGTAGCCGTGGGGCCTGCTGCGTAATCGGATTATCGGTTCGGGTCAGCGTTCCCACTGTGCTGGGCGGTGGATGGTTGGTGCCGAACGCCGAGGGGACAAGACTGTTGGCGCCTGGAGGCAAGATTACCTGGTTATTGAGAATATCTATGGGAATGTCCAGGATCGACGATTCGTTGCTGCGCAGCTTCTGGGGCCAACGGATGGCAATGTCGAAGCGTTTCTCGCCTTCGATCATGTTAGTCTGTGGTTGAGCGCCTAAGGCACTTTGGACCACGTTGTTGACATCGGCGGTCTGCACACCATATTTCGCGCACTTCTGCGGATCGACACGGAACTCGAAGTGCGATTGGCCGCGGATGTGGAAGATGCCCACGTTCTCGATGCCACGAATGTCTTGCAGGACGTTCTTGACGCGCGTGGCCAGCTTCTCCAGTTCGTCGAGATCTGGCCCGAAAATTTTCACGGAGTTATCACCCTTGACACCGGATAGTGCCTCCATGACGTTATCGCGGATATTCTGCGAAAAGTTCCAGGTAATACCGGGTATCTTTTGTTCCAATTCGTCGTTCATGGCCTCGACGATTTCGCGTTTGGTTCGCGGCCGCATCGGTCCCCAGAGCCAGCGGCGCCAGCCGCTTAGGGGGACCAGGCGGGGCCAATCTTTCTCTGGCCGCATCGGTACGAAGTATTCGCTGTTGTAAAAACCGGCCGGATCGGTGCCGTCGTCGGGCCGGCCCAGTTGGGCGACAATCGATTCTACTTCGGGATAAGAGGCGATGATGGCCCGCGCCTGCTTGGAGATCTCGACTTGCCGCTCCAACGTGTAATTGAGAGGAGCAGTACCACGAATCCATAGATTGCCCTCTTCCAATTCGGGCATGAATTCGCGGCCTACGCGTGGCAACAAGAAGGCCGTGCCGGCGATGAGAGAGCAGATGACGGCCAGCGTCGCCCAGCGGTATTTCAGGCAAATTTGAAGCTGGCGCAGATAGCGCCGTCGGAGCCAGCGCATGAGGAAGTTTTCCTCAACCGGCTGGAAGTTCTGGAACAGAAACAGACACAACACCGGCGTCAGGGTCGTGGCCAGGACCAACGCCCCAATCAGGGCGAAAGCGTAGGTGTCTGCCATCGGCCCGAATAGCTGACCTTCCGGACCGGTCATAGTGAAAAGCGGAATGAAGGCGCAGACCATGATTAACGTCGAGAAGAGCAAGGCACGCTCGATCTCATGAGAGGCGCGGAGGATACGTTGCCGCAGCGGCAGCTCTGCATGTTCGCCACTGGCGAGATGGCGATAAATATTCTCGACCATGATGACCGAAGAATCGACAATGATACCGAAGTCTACCGCCCCAATCGACAGCAAGTTAGCTGACCGCCCACGTAGGTACAGCACCGAAAAAGCAAACAACAATGCCAAAGGAATGTTGATGGCCACAATAACGGCGGTGCGGACATTGTTGACGAACAGAAACAAGATCAGGACAACAAGGGCGATACCGACGAACAGATTCTCCGTCACTGTTTCGGTGGTAACGTGGAGCAAGTCGGCGCGGTCGTAAAATGGCTCGATTTCGACGCCAGGTAGCAGCCGACCGGAGGTGGGATCATTGAGTTCTTCAACCTTCTTTTTCACATCCTTAATGGCGGGCAACGTTTCCTCGTTCTTGCGTAAGAGTACGATGCACTCGACTTTATCGTCTTCATCGTGGCCCACGTCGATGAGACTGAGGCGCGAGCCGGACGGCCGGGGATGATCTGCCTTCCAGTAGCCAACGCGTCCCAGGCGTGTGCGGTGACTGACAACCACCCCCCGTTCGCCCGGCAGCGCACCCGGATAGGGCCGGCCGCCCTCGACCACGTCTTCAACACGGACAGGCTGATTGTTAACAGAAGAGATAACTAAACTACGGATATCGTGGATGCGGCGCAGTTCCTCCATACGCAAGACATCAGCGGCGCGGCGAGCCGAGCGCTGATTGATGATACGGACGTGCTCGCGCTCTTCCTCGCTGAGGGCCACGGGCACTTTCCGTCCCGCCAGGCGATCGAAAAAAGTAAGCACGGTCGGCAGTCCCCAGTGTTGCGGATAGGCCGGGTCCACAAGCTGCTGGCGCAGTCCAGCCCGGATGCGTTCCTTCTGCGCACTTGGGATGTCAAGCTGGGCCAGATACGTTTCTGCTTCCTGATGCTCAAAACCCAGTACTTTGTTCACCGGGTCTATGCCGCCGCCAAACAAACCAATGCTCCGCACCGTCAGGGCCACCTGGCCCTGCTTGACGTAATCGCCGCCCACGGCGGTGTTGCTGTTGGTCAGGGCCGCCTGGAGCTGAGACAGAGTGACGCCGTAACGGCGAAGTCGATCCGGGTCCGGCTGAACTTCGTAGCGCCGCACTGTGCCGCCGAAACTGACCACATCCACGATGCGGGGCACACTGCGAAACTCACGCTCCAGCACCCAATCTTGCAGCGCCTTGATATCGTTGAGGGTGTAAATGTCGCGGCCATCCGGCCCTTTGGGGGCTTTGAGGATATAGCGGTAGATTTCGCCGGTGGGCGATTCGGGCGAGATGCCAGGCGTCACGCCGGGAGGCAGCGGTTGGTTCAGGGTGCCCAGGCGGTTGATGACTTCCTGGCGACAAGCCTCATACGTGTATTGAGGTCCGTAATGCCAGTTCATCTTGATGTCGCACAGGCCGTAGAGCGACTGACTGCGGATGGTTTTCAAGCCGGGCATGCCGGCGAAGGTCACTTCCAGAGGGATGGTGACTTCTCGCTCGACCTCTTCGGCGGAGGCACCGGGAAACTGCGCCACCACTTCGACAATAGCCGGTGCCGGATCGGGATACGCCTCGACGTTGACATTGAGGAACGAATAAACGCCGACCCCCGCCAGAGCAACAGCCGCAAGGACTACGACGAGAGGATTATGTAACGCTATATCGATGAGCTTGCGAACCATGAAGATGTTCCACGTTGAGCGGCGAGCCATAGGCGAGCATGGGCAACCCCGCCCGCCAACTCGCGGGACTGACTCTGCACTCGCCTACGGCTCGCCGCCAAACGATTTATCCTTGCCCGGGCGCGATTCCAAGTCGAGTAGAGCAGCCTTGAGTTCACCTACGCCGGAGCGGAGAATGCGTTCACCGGGGCGGAGCGGTCCCAACGGCAGCATTCCCATTTCCTGTTCCTCCGCCGTGAGCTGCTCGCTCTTGTCGAAGGGTTTGCTACGGACAAACGCCGTCTTCTCGAAACGGTGCGTTAGCTGAACGCGGCGCATCGTGTAGTGGTGTTGGACTGGATCGGTCTGCACAAAGACGACGGCGTATTTGCCGTCCTCCACCACGGCATCGATCGGCACTTCAACCACGTCCTTGGGCGGCGGGATCTGGATCGTACAGGAAACGAACTGGCCGCTGCGGATCTGTTCTTTGGGATTGTCAATGTAGCCCTTGATGACTGCTGTATGCTGATTGGGATCGATTAGATAGCCAATCTCCTCAATCTGTCCTTTGAGTCCGCTGATGGAATTGGCCCCGACGGTTTGCACGCTCCAGGTCCGCTCCTCCGGCCGGAGGGCGTTGAGGGTTGGCAGTTCATCCTCCGGGGCGTTGGCGATGACAAGGAGACGATCTACCTGAGCGATCTGAAATAGATTGATTGTCGGATCTTGCACGATCTCATGCACGGTAATATTGCGCTCGACGATTCGGCCATCGAAGGGCGCCCGCAACGTCACCTTGCCCCACGGATTCTCGTTCTCCTTGTCCGGATCGTGGCCGGTGGCTGCCTGCTTCTCTCCCCTGACCCAACGGCCCTCGCGGGTCTTGAACCAAGCGTCCTTGTTTTGGCTGATTTTTTTGGCCTCTTCGTGCAGGGCGTCGATTTCTTCCTGAGGAATGTTCCACACGAGAAGGTTATTGAGGGCGCGGTTGATAGCGTTGCGATCCGCCTGCACTTTGCTCCACTGTGCGGCCAACATAAGCTCGGGAATGGCGGCAGATTTGCTGCTTTGCATGTCGTAAATTTTCTGATCCAGCTCATATTGGACCAAGGCGTCGAGAAGGTCGTTCTTTTTGCAGCCGACATCGATGCTGAAAAAGACACCCAGCACATCGCCCTTTTTCACCCGATCGCCCGGGCGTAGCTCACGGTACTCGGTTTGCCCGGACACATTGCCCGGCTCTCCAGGGTAAACCGGATGCTCACCGATCTTGACGACCTCACAGGGAGCGAAGCGGGCACGGATGCGTACAAGACGGCCGGGATCGAGAGCAGTTGACCCATACAAGGTCAGCGGGCGCGTCTGGGTCGGTGCCTGGACGATTTCGATTTGATCTTGTCCGCCTTTGCGGATACCCAGCGCGATACGGACCGGTTCGGGCACCCGGAGCGTGTGCGGCTGGTCTTTGACCAGCTCCACGCCCAGTCGTCGTGGTGGTGCGATCTTAACGTCCTGCTCAGCGGCGGCCATTCCCGGCAGACGCACGCCCAGGACAAAGCCGAGAAAGACCATCAGCACAGCTGCTACAATTAAGAGCAATCCGGCCGATCGTACCACCGCGACGAGCCGGCTCATCGTGTGCTTTCTGGCGATCGGTCCAGTAGATGAGAGAAGGGAAGTATCTCCCGAATCCACAATCGGGTTTGACGCTGGCGGGTTCATGGGAGAGGAATCCTCTAACTGCACCGATACTCCGCTCCTCCGACAAGCAAATGAAGTGCCGTAAAAAGATTAACGGTTGAGCAATTTGCAATTGCTTAATTGGAAGATAGTTGCAACAAATAACCGAGGAAAAGGCTTATCGAGAGTGTCGTTGGTGTCGGAGTGGAGCGGCCGAAACTGTACAAATTCTGGTCATTCTGAACGGAACTTGGTCACTCCGGAACGGCCGAGCGGTGGTATCATCCAAAGGACTGGCGGATAAAACCCTAGGGCAAGCGGCTCGTTTGTCCTACCGGGTCTTCCGTTAGCCTTTTAACGACGCGTTCGTAGAAGCGGCGCGAACCGATTGGGCGGATTCCGACCATGAAGATACGTTTTTTTGCCCGGATGACCTGGCCCATCTTGACGTTGAGCCTCCTTACACTTGGGGGCGGCATCCTCGCAGCCTGGCTGGTTTACCACTCGCAGAAAGACGCCTTCAACGTTCTGGCGCGGAACGCAGCGAGCATGAGAGCTGCCGAAGAACTGGTGATCGCCTTGCGCGATATGCGGCACGAATTGCATCTTTTCCTCATCACCAAAAAGCGCAGCCATCTCGACGCCCTTCCGTACCGCGAGATCGACAAATGGCTGAAGGAGGCGGAGCGGATGGCGGTGACAGAAAAAGGGCAGCAGCTCATCGGCCGCGTCCGCAAAGGTTACGATCGCTTTTTTGCGGATTTCCAGGATCTTCGTAACAATCCGCAAGTCCAGACGGAGCACATCCGTCAGTTGGCAGACAAGGTTCTGACGAACGAAATCTTGCAACCGGCCCAGGAGTATCTGGACAGCAACGAAGTCGAAATCGATGCTCGGAAGGAAGAGTACAAGCTCGTTACCTACCGTATTGTGTTGGGCCTGGTCCTGCTGGGGATCTGCGGGGCGGCATCGGGGTTCGGCATCTCCTGGGCCATCAGCCGATCTATCGTCCGCCTCAGCGTGCCGATCCGCGACGCTGCCGGCAAGCTGAACGAAATCGTCGGTCCTATCACGCTATCGGCGCGCTGGGGCCTGGATGAGTTGGAAGGCGTGTTGCGAACGATCGCCGAACGCATCGGCGCCGTCATCGAACGGCTTCAGCAGAGCGAGCGCGAGGCGCGGCGGGCCGAGCACTTGGCGGCGGTCGGCCAGATGGCGGCCGGCATCGCCCATGAGCTGCGCAATCCGCTCATGCCTATCAAGATCCTGGTGCAGTCGGCCGCCGACCGTCACCCCTCTCCCGGCCTGGATGGCCGCGATTTGGCGGTCCTCGAACAAGAGATCAGCCGGCTGGAACGCTCCATCCAGACGTTTCTCGATTTCGCCCGTCCGCCGCAGATTGAGAAACGAACCTTCGAGGCCCGCGCGGTTTTGGAACAGATCATTCAATTGCTGGAAGCGCGAGCCGAGCGGCAAGGCGTGCGCATCGAGCGATGTTTTCCCAATGAACCACTCTGGATCCAGGCCGATGTCGGCCAATTTCGCCAGGTCGTGCTCAATCTGCTCCTCAACGCCCTGGACGCCGTCTCGCGGGGCGGCACGATCCAGCTGGAGTTGCATAAAGAGAGTGGGAATTGGCTGAAATTCTCGGTGGCCGATAGCGGCTGCGGTCTGCCCCCTGGTCTGGGCGCCCAGATTTTTGAGCCATTTGTCAGCACCAAAGAGACCGGCCTGGGGCTAGGACTCTCAATCTGCAAGCGTATCATTGAGGCCCACGAAGGCGAAATCCAGGCCGCCACTCGGCCGGAGGGCGGCACAGTTTTCACTGTACGTTTACCCTGTTTGGTTTCAGAGCTGGCGAGCGGGGTGTGTCAACACCCCTAGTAGAAGCTACCGGGGTGTTGACACGCCCCGTTCACCGAGCTAGCCCTGCTCGCCAGACCAGAAAATTACAAGCGTCGAATCGATCTTTACAAGGCCGGAGAATACAGCCAAGATAATATTTCTTACTGGTTTTTCCTCGCCCGTTGTCTTTGGGAATGAAACAGGAACGAACGATCATGGCGAACGATCGTGTGCCGATGACGAGAGAAGGTTATGAGAAACTCAAGGCCGATTTGGACCGCATGGAGAACGTGGAGATGGTCGAAATTACCAAGCGCATCGCCGCCGCTCGTGCGCTGGGCGACCTCAGCGAGAATGCCGAGTACCATGCGGCCCGCGAGGACCAAGGCATGTTGCAAGCCCGCATTGACGCACTGAAGGACAAATTGAGCCGTGCCTACATCGTCGATCGTAGCAATTTGCCTTCGGACACGGTCGTTTTCGGCACACGCGTGCGCATTAAAGATCTCGATACCGGCGAAGAAGAAGTTTACGAACTGGTCGGCCCCGGCGAGGAAGATTACGACAACAACAAGATCCTCACCACCAGTCCGCGCGGCCAGGGACTCTTGGGCAAAAAGCGCGGTGACATCGCCGTCATTAAGGTGCCGCGCGGTAACCTGCGCTATGAAATCGTCGAGATCTCTTTCCCCTCGTAGGGATAGTGCCTTAAGGCAGTCTTTGGATGCAGTTCCCAGCACGGGCTTGGCCAGGTCCTCGAAGGGAAACGGGGACTTGGCTGCTCGCTGCTCAGGGTAGGCCTCCCGAAGCAGGTGAACGGCCGGTGCCCGCCGGTTGGTAAGGTTTTACCAGCCAACGGATACCGACCGTTCACCTGCTTCGAGGAGACACACTTGCTGTTCGCTGTTGGGTGTCCCTCTCGATTCGGGTGAGCGGGGTTGCGTCAGCCTTCGAGTAGGTTTTCCCCTCTCCTCCCACCAAGGGGGAGGGAAAAGATCGCTCGCACGGAAGCCCTTCTCCACGCCCAAATCAAGAGAGACACCTTCGCTGTTCGTTTTCCTCTTGTATTCTCCTTTGCCATTGATACGATTCCAGTAAGTTGTAGAGGTAAAATAGTTCTGTCCACGTAGGCAGGAGTAGCACCAGGCGGAGGTGACAAGGATCGAGATGGCGATCACCAAGGACCGCAAGAACCAGATTATTGACCAGTTCCGGCGCGAGCCTACCGACACGGGTTCTCCCGAAGTGCAGATCGCGCTGTTGACCGCGCGCATCAATGAGTTGCATGAACACATGCGTCTGCACAAGAAGGACCACGCCAGCCGGCGCGGTCTGCTCAAAATGGTGAGCAAGCGGTCCGGCTTGTTGACCTACCTGCGCAACAAGGATCGTAGCCGCTATCTGGCCGTGATTGCTCGGCTGGGTCTGCGCAAGTAAAAATTGGTTTGCGATTTTCGGTTTGCGGCTTTCCGTGAAAGAATGAATTACAAAGTCTTGAACAGTGAAAACCGCAAACCGAAAACCGCAAACCGAAAAACTCGATTTGTTGAAATCCGTAAGCTGGCAGTCTGCTCCGGCCGGGAGCACGCCTTCACGGCGGCTCCCCACAGGAGGTATTGTCCGTGCAGTTTTGTCGTGTTGAACGTCCCTTCGGTGCCCACTCCCTCATCTTGGAAACCGGCAAATTAGCTAAACAAGCACATGGCGCCGTCGTGGTCCAGTATGGGGAAACGGTAACGTTGACGGCGGCTGTCGAAGGCGAGATCGATGAAGGACGCGATTTCTTTCCTCTCGTCGTCGATTACCGCGAGAAAACCTATGCCGCCGGCAAGTTCCCCGGCGGCTTCATCAAGCGTGAAGGCCGGCCTACCACCAAAGAAATCTTAACCTCGCGCCTCATCGATCGTCCTATCCGCCCGCTCTTCCCTGCCGATTATTTCAATGAAGTGCAGATCATGGCCAGCACCTTGGCCGTGGACCGTGACAACGATCCAGACGTCCTGTCGATGATCGGCGCCAGCGCCGCGTTGCACGTCTCGCCTATTCCGTTCTTGCAGCCGACCGGCAGCGTCCGCGTCGGCTACATCGGCGGCGAATTCATCCTCATGCCCAGTCAAGCGCAGCTGGAAGAGAGCGATCTCGATCTGGTCCTGGCTGGCACGCGCTCGGCCATCACTATGATCGAAGGCTTTGCCCGCGAGATGCCGGAAGCGGACATGCTGGAAGCCATCGTTTGGGGTCATAAGCACATCGTCACTGTCATCGACATGATCGAGGAATTGCGGGAAAAGGCCGGCCTGGGGGTGAAACAGCTGCCGCCCCCGCCACTGCCTAATCCGCTGATCGACGAGTTTCGCCAGCGCTTCGGTGCGGAGATGCGCGAGCGCAAACAGACGCCCGGCAAGGCCGATCGCGCCGCCCGCATCCGCGAGTTGCGCGAACGCATCTTTGCCGAATACCTGCCCGAGGACGGCGAGGCCAAATATACGCCGGAGCAAGTTTCGGCTGCCTTTGCTGCCCTCGAAGAGCGTGTGGTACGCGATCTCATCCTGGAGGGCAAGCGTATCGATGGCCGCCATCCCAAGCAGCTGCGGCCGATCACCTGCGAAGTGGCCCTGCTGCCACGCGTCCACGGTTCGGCCCTGTTCCAGCGCGGCGAGACGCAAGCGCTGGTGACGACCACGCTGGGCACCGCCAGCGATGAACAGCGTGTGGATGGTCTCATGGAAGAATACAGCAAGAAATTCATGCTCGATTACAACTTCCCACCCTTCTCGGTCGGCGAGTGCAAACCGATCCGTGGGCCAGGCCGCCGCGAGATCGGCCACGGTGCCCTGGCTGAACGCAGCCTGAAGAGCGTCATTCCCGGGCCGGAAAAATTTCCTTATACGATCCGCGTTGTCTCTGACATTCTCGAATCGAATGGCTCATCGAGCATGGCATCGGTGTGCGGCGGTACCCTGTCGCTGATGGATGCTGGCGTGCCCATCAGCGATCCGGTGGCCGGCATCTCCATCGGTTTGGTCAAGGAACCAGATCGCTACATTCTCTTGACCGATATCATGGGCGATGAAGACCATTTCGGTGACATGGACTTCAAAGTCGCCGGCACTGGCCGCGGTATCACCGGCATTCAGCTCGACCTCAAAATTGACGGTATCGATGCCGAGATCATCAAGGCGACGTTAGAACAGGCCCGCGAAGCCCGACGCGAAATCCTCAAGATCATGCTGTCCACGCTGCGCCAGCCGCGCCGTGACATCAGCAAGACAGCTCCGCGCCTGTTGACCCTGAAAATCAACCCTGACAAGATCGGCCTGCTTATCGGGCCGGGCGGCAAGACCATCAAAGGCATTCAAGAAGCTACCGGTGCCAAAATCGACATTGAGGATGATGGTACGGTATATATATCACATAGCGATGCCGCCGGCGCCGAAGCGGCCAAGCTCAAGGTCGAGGCGCTAACCGAGGAAGTGCGTGTCGGCAAGGTCTACGAGGGCCGCGTCACTTCTATCAAGGACTTCGGCGCTTTCATCGAAATCCTGCCTGGTCGCGACGGTCTGTGCCACATTAGCGAACTGGACGATAAGTACGTCGGCCGGGTCGAGGATGTGTGTAAAGTCGGCGATGTCTTGCAGGTCAAGGTGATCGCTATCGATGAGCATGATCGCGTCAAGCTGTCGCGCAAGGTGTTGCTGCGTGAGCAGCACAAGCCGGCCGACGGCGGCGTGCCACCGCTGCCGCCGCTGCGGCGGCCGCCGGAGGGACGCCCGCCACACGAGCGCGCTCCGCGGGGGAGGGAGTAGGACATTCTTGGCGAGCAGGGAGTGCTAATCCCTCGGGGAAACTACCGAAGGGGTAGCACTCTCCGCTTGCCAATTGTTCATATTGGGATGGCGCCAATCGTGGTCAATCAAGAATATGCTGAGCTGGCCGAGCTGGCGGGCGGTTTCGTCCACGATTTGAAAAACCACCTCAGCACGTTGCGCCTCAATCTGCAACTCTTGGCCGAAGACTTTCAGGAACCGCAGACCCAGCGCGAGCGCCGCGCCCTTGATCGCATCCTACGCTTGCAGAACGAATGCCAGCGGCTCGTGGATATCTCCAATGATTTTCTGCGTTTCGCGCGCGTTAAAGACTTGCAGCTGACTCCCGCCAACATCGCTGAGGTCATCGAAGAATTAACTGATTTTTTCGGTCCCATGGCGCGGGCGGCCAACATCGAAATCAAAAGCTACCTTCCTGCCGACCTGCCGCTGGTGGCGTTAGATCGTGATATGTTCAAACAAGCCTTGCTCAATCTGTTGCTCAATGCCCAGCAGGCGATGCCAGCGGGCGGCGAGATCACGCTGCTGGCCCGCGCCGAGCCGGAAGGCGTGTTGTTCGAGGTGATCGACACCGGCCGCGGTATGACGCCAGAAGTATTGGCTCAGGCGTTTCGTCCGTTTTATTCGACGCGCAGCGGCGGCAGCGGACTCGGCCTGCCCACCTCGCGCAAGATCATCGAAGCGCACGGCGGCACGATCGCTGTGCAAAGCGAAGTCGGCCGCGGCACTAAATTCACCATCCACTTACCTGCCCTAAAAAAATGATCCCACCTCTGGTCTTGGCCACCGTGTTTGCTACATCTAATACGGTCGGATAATTCAAATTCCCGGCAGGGGCCAGACGAAGCCGGTGCAAGTCCGGCGCTGTCCCGCAACTGTAACCCGCCTCGGTCTCACCGACGCGGGAAGCCAGGTCGATCTCCCCTGCCGCGCTCGATACCGCCTCGCGGAAGGGGACCAGAGCATGAGCCACGTCTTCGCTGCATCTTTGGACTCGGCCCCGTGCCGGATTCTTGGAAAAACCCCGTTTACCGTTTAGCCGCGACTCGAAGGGAAGCGCGGGGGGGTGTTCGCCTACACCTCGCGGCAAAACGAAGGAGGACTTTTTATGGGAACGCTCCATCAAATGTTGCCGGAGGACGAGATCCTCCTGTGTGGTGTTGTCCTGTTGTGCGGAATGCTGGCCGGCGCCCTGGCGCGCTTGGCGGTCGCTTGGCGTGAAAGGAGAGCGGCATGAACCTGTTGTTTGCGCATCACATTGAACCTCAACACGTGCCGGTCCTGGCGGTCTTTCTGGCGGTCGGCTCCTGGCTCGGCTGGCATTTGGTCTCGAAACTGTTGGCCTGGATGAAAGCGACGCCATGACCAAGAAACGGGAACGGACGCGGGTGCTGCGCGCCGACGGGCGGATGATTAACGTGGTCCGCCGCCGCGGGCATCTGATGGTCTGCGCCAAGGGCTGCTGTTGCGGCCGCACCGAGCGTGGCTATGCGCCCGTTCCCGTCGAATTCTATAAACAGGAATATAAACGGCGCAAAATCCGTAATGTCATCCACCTGTCGATGAACGGTTGCCTGGGGCCATGCCCGCTGGCCAATGTCGTCTTGCTGTTCTTCGATGGCCGACCAATCTGGTTTCAGTCGATCGCCACCGAAGCACAGATCGTCGCTCTTTTTGATTACATCGAGTGCATGATTGCGGCCGACGCCTACATTCCGCCTCCGGCCGAATTGGCCGAGTATGTCTTCGATTTTTATGCGTGGACAGCGGCGCCTGCTCGGAACACTCAAGCACTTCCACTCGCTGCTCCCCCAGCAGACGGTATTCTTCTGTTGACCCACGCCGATACGGATCTACTCGTGCTGCGTCACGCTGTCGCTCTCCTGCCCGATGGTTTTCCGCCCGTTCGCGCTCTGAGCCTGAACAAGCTGGCCCATGCCGAACACATGGCCGCTGCCTTGACCGAACACAGCCCTAGGACGCGAATCGTCGTGGCGCGCCTTCTGGGAGGGCCAAGCACCGTGCCGGGATTTCGTTTGTTGGCCGATACCGTTCGCCGCGGCGGCGGGTATTTTCTCGCCATCAGCGGTACCGGCAATCCTGATCCGGAGCTAGCGGCCGTTTCCACTGTCCCCCCGGCAATCCTCCATGAAGCCACCGCTTATTTCCAGGCCGGCGGCGCCATCAATTTCGCTCATTTGCTCCGCTTTCTGTCTGATCATCTGCTGCGAAGCGGCTTTGGTTACGAGCCGCCGCAGGAACAGCCGCGACATGGTCTGTATCATCCGAACCTGCCGCCCGGAGCCAGTCTCGCTGATTGGTTGGCCCGTCACGATCCATCCCGACCGGCAATCGGTCTGCTCTTCTATCGGTCCCACTGGATGAGCGGCAATCTCGCTTTCATCGATGCCTTGGTGCGTGACATCGAAGGCCGCGGCGGCGATGCCTTGCCGGTCTTCACATCCTCGCTCAAGGAAACCGAAGGGACATCGCGCTGGCCGGCTGCATTTGCGTTCTTTCGACACGAAGGCCGTACGCTTATTGACGTTCTCCTTACCACCATCTCCTTTGCAATGGGTGATGTTAACCCAGATGGCTTGACGCTGAGCGGCTGGTCGGTCGATGCCCTGGCTGCTCTTGATGTGCCGGTGCTACAAGCGATCTGCGCCGGCACCACACGCTGGCAATGGGAGGCGTCGCCGCGCGGTCTCAATCCGCTCGATACGGCCATGAACGTGGCCCTGCCGGAGTTCGACGGCCGCATCATCACTGTGCCCATTTCTTTTAAGGAACCCCTGAGCAGAGGAAGGGAGTCCCTCGAGCGAAATCTCAAAGGGCTTACGCCCCCCGCTCAGGAGGATTCGCACTTGCTTCACTACGCCCCTGCTGACGACCGTATCGCACGGCTGACGGAATTGGCATTGCGCTTCGCCCAGCTGCGGCGTAAGCCGTGCTCCCAGAAGCGCATCGCCTTTATTCTCACCAATTCGCCCGGCAAGGCATCACGCATCGGCAATGCTGTGGGGTTGGATGCACCGGCTTCGCTGTTGCGTATTCTCATTGCCCTGCGCGAAGCCGGCTACCAGGTAGGCGATCTGCCGCCCGACGGCGATATGCTGATTCACACACTCATCGACCGATGTTCGTATGATGAGACGTTCTTAACGACCGAACAGCTGGCCCAGGCCATCGGCCGTGTCTCCATCGAGCGCTATCAAGCCTGGTTCGATGAATTGCCAGCGCTCCAGCAGCAGCAGATGATCGAACAATGGGGACCGCCGCCAGGCGCGGCTTACGTTCACGATGGCCACATCGCCCTGGCGGGACTGGAGCTGGGCAATGTCTTCATCGCGTTGCAGCCGCCGCGCGGTTACGGCATGGATCCCAATGCGATTTATCACCGGCCTGACTTACCGCCTCCACACAACTATTACGCTCTCTATCGCTGGCTGCGCGACGACTGGCAGGCCGATGCCATTGTTCACCTGGGCAAACACGGCACTGTGGAATGGCTGCCCGGCAAGAGCATCGGTTTGTCCGCTGGCTGCTATCCGGACTCATTTCTCGCGGATATGCCTCTCTTTTATCCGTTTATCCTTAATGATCCAGGCGAAGGCGCCCAGGCCAAGCGCCGCGGCCACGCCGTCATTATCGATCACCTGACGCCGCCCCTGACGACTGCCGACGCCTACGGTGAATTGGCCGAATTGATGCAGCTGGTAGACGAGTATTATCAGGTGGAGATGCTTGATCCGTCGAAGATGCCGCTGTTGCAACGGCAAATTTGGAACCTGATTCAACGGGCCAACCTGCAAGACGACTTGCGACACTTGTTGCGACAAAACCACGGCGATCACGTCCACGAGTGGGACGAAGCGTTGACGGCCGACGGTACGCCCTGGACGCTCTCGCAGATGGTTGGCCGCGAGGTCGCCCATCTTGTCCAGGAACTGGACGGTTATCTATGCGAATTGGCCGGAGCACAGATCCGCGATGGATTGCACATTTTGGGACAAGTACCGGACGGCGAGCAGATGCTCGGCCTGCTGGCGGCGCTGACACGTTTGCCCAATCTGGAAGTGCCGAGTCTCCCCGCCGCGCTCGCCAAGGCTTTTGGTCTATCATTGGACGTGCTGCAAAGTGAACGCGGCGCTCGTCTGGATGGCATCCCCGCAATCCTGGAGCGCCTGGCCGATCGCCCTTTGGTCACGAATGCGGATGTTGTAGAGACAATTGAGGAGCTTGGTCATCATTTGCTCGCGTTGCTCCAGCAACGCGACTTCAACACCGATGCCATCAATGCCGTTATAAGGGAAACGATTCCCCTCGTTTTCCTCGTTCCCAAACAGAGTGTGGGAATGTTGTCTGCGAAACACCGTTTCGCGTCTCCTCCGCCTACATCGGGCGGGGGGCGTAAAACAGAGTTTCACGAAATTGGTTCCCAAATAGAGTTTGAGAATCAGGGGGAAGCAGAGCTTGAGAACCAGATGGGAGAGTTACGCGCGGTGCTGTCCTTCGTCTGCGCGCATCTGGTTCCCGCGCTACGACGGACCAGCGATGAAATTGATAACTTGCTTGCCGCTCTGGATGGCCACTACATCCCGGCGGGGCCGAGCGGCGCGCCAACGCGCGGCATGGCCCATGTTTTGCCGACGGGGCGCAATTTCTATGCCGTTGATCCGCGAGCTTTGCCGTCCTTAGCTGCCTGGCAAGTCGGCCAAGAGCTGGCGCGCGAAGTTCTCGAACGCTATCGCACGGAAACAGGCGCTTATCCCGAAAGCGTCGGCATCAGCGTATGGGGGACCAGTGCTATGCGTACACAGGGCGACGATGTGGCTGAGGTACTGGCATTACTGGGCGTACGTCCACTTTGGCATAAAGAAAACCATCGCATTGCTGGAGTCGAACCCATTCCGCTGGCAGAATTGGGCCGGCCGCGCATCGATGTGACTGTGCGCATCAGCGGCTTCTTCCGCGATGCCTTTCCGTATCTGATCCAGCTCATCGATGAAGCCGTGCGCCTCGTGGCCGCTCTGGACGAACTGCCCGAACAAAACTTCGTGCGCAAGCATTATCTTGCCGACCTGGCCACGGATCTCGCTGCTGGCTTGCCCGATGCCGAACGGCGGGCGCGTTATCGCATCTTCGGCCCTAAACCGGGCAGCTACGGCGCTGGCATTCTGCCCTTGATCGACGAGCGCAACTGGCACGGCGACGCCGATTTCGCCGAAACCTACATCAACTGGGGCGGCTACGCCTACACCGGCGAGGAGACGGGCGTGGACGCGCGGGGTGTGTTCCGTAACCGGCTGGCCGGCGTGCAGGCAGCCCTGCACAACCAGGACAACCGTGAGCATGACATCTTCGACAGTGATGACTATTTTCAGTTTCACGGCGGTATGATTGCTACTATCCGCGCCCTGACCGGCCGCCAGCCGCAGCATTATTTCGGCGATACCCACGACCCATCTCACCCCGCTGTGCGTGATCTTCGGCAAGAGGCACTGCGTGTCTTCCGTACCCGTGTAGTCAACCCGAAATGGCTGCAAAGCATCACCCGCCACGGCTACAAAGGCGGCCTGGAGCTGGCGGCCACTGTCGATTACCTGTTTGGCTACGACGCCACCGCGGGCGTCCTTGAGGATTGGATGTACGAACAAGTTGCCCGGAGTTATGCGCTGGATGCACAGATGCGAGAGTTTTTCGCTCGTAGTAATCCGTGGGCGCTGCATGCGATCGCCGAGCGTTTGTTGGAGGCGGCCCAGCGCGGCTTGTGGGAGTCGCCGACGCCGGACACTCTGGACGCTCTGCGTGAGACGCTTCTCGACAGCGAGGCGATGCTGGAAGCACGGAATGAAGCGGCGGGGTATAACACAACTTAAGAGCTACCGGACCAAACCTCCTCTCCCCTCGTGGGGGAGGGCTGGGATAGGAGGTGTCAAGGCAAGGGAGCCCAGGAATTGCTTGGCTGAACCCCCGCGATGACATCCACCAGTTTGGTAGATGTACTACTCCACCGGTCTCATGTTTTTCGGTGCGGATGATGCAGAGCCTGGGACCGAGAACGAATAAATCGAGAAAGGGATCTCAGTGAATTATCCCTTCGCAGCCCTGGTGGGGCAGGAGCAATTGAAGACGGCCCTGCTCGTAACTGCCGTGAATCCAACGATCGGCGGCGTGCTGATCCGCGGCGAAAAAGGCACGGCCAAGAGCACGGCCGTGCGCGCCCTGGCGGCGCTGTTGCCGCCGGTGCGGCTCGTTGCCGGCTGTCCATTCCACTGCGATCCCGATGCGCCCTGGACGGAATGTCCGCATTGTGGTTTGCTCCCTGATCCTCCCATCGCCGAGATGCCTGTGCCGTTCGTTGATCTGCCGCTGGGCGCCACGGAGGATCGCGTTCTGGGCACGCTCGATTTTGAGCGTGCTCTGCGCGAGGGGCGGCGTGCGTTTCAGTCGGGGCTGCTCGCGGCGGCGCATCGCGGCATTCTTTACATCGATGAGGTCAATTTGCTGGCCGATCATCTCGTCGATGTCTTGCTCGATGCGGCGGCGATGGGGGTTAACACCGTGCAGCGCGAGGGCGTGGCGTTCCAGCATCCGGCCCGCTTTCTCCTCATCGGCACGATGAATCCGGAAGAGGGGAACCTGCGGCCGCAATTGCTCGACCGCTTCGGTCTCGCTGTTCAGGTAGCCGGGCCGCGTGATCCCGAGCTACGTGCTGAGGTAGTTCGCCGTCGCCTGGCCTTCGAATCTGATCCGGCCGCGTTCGCTGCTTGTTGGGCCGAGGAGCAGAATGCCCTCCGCGAACGTATCCGTGCGGCGCGGGAACTGCTGCCTCGCATCGCGCTTGAGGACGGCCTATTAACACTCCTCACGCGCCTCTGTTGCGAGCTGGACGTGGACGGCTTGCGAGCCGACATTGTGTTGCACAAGACGGCGTGTACTCTGGCCGCACTCGATGGCCGCACATGCGCTTGCCTGGATGATATTCGCACGGCTGCGGAGTTGGTCCTTCCGCATCGCCGTCGGCGCCGACCTTTCGAGCGCCCGGAGTTGGACCGTGAGCAGTTGGACGAAGCGTTTTCGAAGTTAGAGTCACCATCGGATCAACCGTCGAGCAGGGGACATCAGTCTCCTGAATCGCATGCTCAGGAGTCTGACGCCTCCCGTTCAGTGGATAGTTTTTTTTCACCCGATCTAATCGACAATGTGAGGCGAATCGAAGTGACAGCGGCGACGCAGTCAAACGAGCAAGGCCGGCGCAATCGCAACGCCGGCCGGGAACGCGGCCCCTACGTGCGGGCTGTGCCGGATGAAACACCGGTGGATCTGGCCATCGATGCCACGCTCCGCGCTGCAGCACGGCATGGTCTGCAACCCGATGGCGGTATGACAATCGAGCGCTCGGATCTGCATCGCAAGGAACGCACCGGCCGGAGGGGAACGCTGATTCTCTTCGCAGTCGATGCTTCCGGCTCGATGACGGCACGGCGGCGGATGGCGGCGGTGAAAGGGGCCGTGCTTGGCCTATTGCAAAGCGCCTACCAACAGCGCGATGAAGTCGGTGTTATCGCTTTTCGTGGACCGAGTGCCGAAGTTTTACTACCGCCGACGCGCGACATCGATCGCGCCGAGGAGGCACTGCATCTTCTGTCGACGGGTGGGCGAACACCTCTAGCTCATGCCCTGGTGCTGGCCCGCGAGACGATTCGGCAAGTCCAGCAATCCGTCTCCGATCGTCTCGTGCTTCTCGTTTTGCTCAGCGACGGCAAGGCCAATGTTGGCCTGCCGGAGTCGCCCGGTGATCCGTGGCAGCAGACCTTGCAAGCCGCTGCCGCTCTGGCTGCCGACGGCATCCCTGCGTTGGTCCTGGATAGCGATGCCGGTTTTGTCCGTATGGGCCGAGCACAGCAATTGGCGGAGGCGCTGAGTGCAGAATATTTGCCCTTGGAAGACTTATCGGCGGAAACGCTGATCTTGAAAGTACGGCAACGGATAAAGAGATAAACATGACGGCACGTCTTGTTATCGCAGGCACACACAGCAGCGTCGGCAAAACAACGATCGCAGCCGGCTTGATGGCCGCACTGCGACGGCGCGGTCTGATCGTACAGCCGTTTAAAATCGGTCCTGATTACATCGACGCCGGCCATCACAGTGCCGCCACGGGCCGCTCTTGCCGCAATCTCGATACCTGGATGATGCCGCCACAAGCCGTCCGCTCCCTCTTCACCCATGCCAGCCGCGACGCTGACATCGCCATCATCGAAGGTGTTATGGGGGTTTACGATGGTGTCGGCTACGAGGCGGAGATGGGCAGCACCGCTGAAGTCGCCAAGCTCTTGCAAGCCCCTGTGATCCTGATCCTCGATGTGAGCAAGCTGGCTCGCAGTGCCGCAGCCTTGGCCCTGGGCTATCAGCGCTTCGATCCAGACTTGCCTTTGGCCGGATTCATCCTCAACCGTGTCGGCAGTCGCCAGCACGGCGCGGGCGTGGCCGCGGCCATCGAGAAAGCGACGGACCTGCCGGTGCTCGGCTGGCTGCCGCGCGCAGAATCCCTGAAATTTCCGGAGCGGCATCTGGGTCTCGTACCTGTTGTGGAAACGTCCAATGAGTTCGCACTCGTGGAAGCAGCTGGCGAAGCAGTGATGCGCCAACTTGATTTGGATCGCATCCTCGCCTTGGGACGAAATACATCGTTTAACCGCGAGCCGGAAGGGAGTATGGCGGCGTTCGCTTCCGACTTACGACTAAACAGCGGCTGCGATAGTCCCATTCTGGCAGTAGCAAGGGATGAAGCGTTTCACTTCACCTACGAGGAGAATCTGGAATTACTCCAGGCTGCCGGTGCTCGCCTGGCATTTTTTAGCCCGCTTCGCGATACGGCCCTGCCGGACGGCACGGCGGGGGTGATTCTCAGTGGCGGATTCCCAGAGGTTCACGCTACGCGGCTGGCTGCCAATGTCTCGATGAAGCAAGCCCTTCGCAATGCTCACGAGCGCGGTTTGCCTATTTACGCCGAATGTGGCGGGTTCATGTATTTGACAGAAGCGATCATCGATTTCAATGGATGTGAACATTGCATGGTCGGCCTGCTGCCGGGGCGCTCGGTGATGAGCAAGCGGCTCACGCTTGGCTACCGGCTGGCGCGAGCGGTTGGGGCGTCCTGGCTATTCGCCAGCGGTGAGCTAGTGCGCGGCCACGAATTTCACTATTCGCATTGGGAAAATCGGCCCGCAGATTTGCCGCCGGCTTACACGTTGCTGCCCAGCAGCGGTGCGGGGGGAGCCTGGGCAGACGGCGCCTGTGTGGGCAACTTGCTGGCTTCCTACATCCACCTGAATTTTTGGGCGAAACCGGAGTTGGCCGAACGTTTTGTAGCGGCCTGTCGCGGATGAGGAGCAACATGGGGAAGCCTTGGCTTGATAAGCGGCACGACTGGCTAAGGTCCAACGTGATAGGCTGTTGGGCAGCGTTGCAGTTCTTGACCATCGCCCCGCCCTTGGTACGCCGTCCCTTCACGAATGCGGAATTGGGGCGAGCTGTTGGTTATTTCCCTCTTATCGGAGTGCTTATAGGCTGTTTCTTGGTTGGGGCTCACTGGCTCTTCGGCTTGTTTCTGCCACCGAATGTGGCCGCCGCCCTGGTGCTAACGGGATGGGTTGTGTGTACCGGAGCGCTGCATCTGGATGGCTTTCTCGATAGCTGTGATGGTTTGTTCGGCGGCCGCACGCCAGAAGATCGGCTGCGCATCCTCCGCGATGAGCATGTCGGAGCATTTGCCGTGATCGGCGGCATCTTGCTCCTGCTCGTCAAATTTCAATGTTTGACCGCGATCCCTAATCCAAGTGTTACCCTCTATCTGGCCCCCGTCCTTGGCCGCTGGGGCATAACTATGGCCGTGGTTGCGTTTCCTTATGCCCGCGCCGAAGGTTTGGGCCGTGCCATGAAAGACCATGCCGGATGGGGTCAGGCGCTGTTGGCCAGTGCCATCGCTGTTGTCGCTGTTTGGTTTGCCGCCGAATGGTTCGGATTGATTGTTCTAATTCTAAGCGGAGTGTTTATGTTCCTGATTGCACGCTTCGTCCTGACGCGGCTGCCGGGGCTGACGGGCGACATCTACGGCACTCTATGCGAATGGCTGGAAGTGCTGGTGCTTCTGAGTTTCGTTGCGCAGGAGAGGAGGTGAGCCGTGCCGATGGAGCTGCGCTTGCTAGCGCAGGATGTGCCACTCGCTGTGCATGGCGCGCCGGATTATGCAGAATTGCGACGCCTCGGCCTGCGCCCCGCCGAAGTGCTCGATTTCAGCTCGAACATCAACGCCTATGGGCCCTCTCCCGCTGTGGGCGAGGCGATAGCGCGAACGCCGTTGGGCCGCTATCCAGATGATGAGGCCTTGGCCCTGCGCATGACCTTGGCTGAATATCTGGGAGTTCCTCCGCAATGTATCCTCGCGGCCAACGGCTCGTCGGAGCTGATTTGGTTGACATCACTGGCTTTTCTTCGCTCTTCCGATCGTGTATTGGTGCTTGGCCCTACTTTCGCCGAATACGAACGTATGGCAGCGCTCAGGAACGTTTGTCTGAGAATTCATCGCGCTGAAGAGAGAGTGGGTTTTATTCTATTACCTCCTGAAATAAGAAAAATTCTTGACTCGTGGCAGCCGCATCTGGTTTTCCTCTGCAATCCGAATAATCCAACAGGCACAGTCCTTGGTTCCTCATTGATTACAGATTGGTCATTCAGCTATCCGCATACTATCTTCATCGTGGATGAGTCTTATCTGGCTTTCGCTCCCGATCTCGGCTCCGCAGTAGAGATCAAGCGGAACAACATATTGGTATTACGGTCGATGACGAAGGACCATGCACTCGCCGGCTTGCGTTTAGGCTACGCTGTGGGTGCAGAGGAATTAATTGCTGCGCTGGTCCGTGTACGTCCGCCTTGGAGCGTCAATGCTCTTGCTCAGGCCGCAGGCATCGCTGCCTTGCGTGATCGCGAGCATCTGCGACGTTCCCTGGATTTGTTGGCTGCGGCGAAAAGTGAGTTGATGGCGGCGCTCACTGAGCTGGGAGTGCAAGTACTGCCCTCTGCTGCTCCTTTCTTCCTCGTGCGCGTCGGCAATGGCGCCGCCGTTCGCCAATCCTTGCTGCACAAAGGCATTTTAGTCCGCGATTGTGCTTCATTCGGCTTACCGCAATATATCCGCATTTGTACGCGTCGGCCCGAAGAGAATGCCCGGCTCGTCGCTGCTTTGGGCGAGGTGAGACATGCCGGCTAAAACACTCATGCTGCAAGGGACCAGTTCATCGGTAGGCAAAAGTGTGTTGACGGCGGCGCTGTGCCGCATCTTCGCCCGCCGCGGCGTGCGCGTGGCGCCCTTTAAGGCACAAAATATGTCGAACAACGCTGCCGTCTGCGGCGACGGCGGTGAGATCGGTCGCGCCCAGGCCGTACAAGCAGCTGCCGCTGGCATCGCGCCAACACCTGACCTTAACCCGATTCTCCTCAAGCCTGAAGCCGATGCGCGCGCTCAGGTCATCGTACTGGGCCGGCGCTGGCAAACGCTGCGGGCCGGCAGCTATTATCACCGCAAAGAAGAACTGTGGCCGATCGTTACTGCCGCCCTCGATCGCCTGCGTACAACCTATGAGTTGGTGATTATCGAAGGTGCGGGCAGTCCGGTAGAGTTGAATTTACGTGCTTTCGATATCGTAAATATGTCTGTGGCTCGTTATGCCAGCAGTCCGGTGCTGTTGATAGGTGACATCGATCGAGGCGGAATTTTTGCACAATTACTGGGGAGCTTGTGGCTGTTGCCAGACGAGGAGCGCGCCTTGGTGCGCGGCCTGATCGTCAACAAATTCCGTGGCGATCATACTCTCTTCGCTGATGGCGTGCGCATCCTGGAGGAACGCAGCGGTGCTCCGGTCCTCGGCGTGGTGCCATACCTGAGCGATCTGATGTTGCCCGAGGAAGACGCTGTCGTGTTGGATACCGACAAGAGGTATGGCCCTGCTGAGGTCCGCGACATCGCCGTCATTCGCTTACCGCACATTGCCAATTTCGACGATTTCGATCCGCTTCGTTCTGAAATGGAGGTGCGGTTACGCTACGTAGAATCCCTCGCCGCTCTCGGCCACCCCTCGGCGATCATTGTGCCTGGAACCAAAAGCACCTTGGCCGACTTGGCCTGGCTGAGAGAACGTGGTTTCGCCAAGGCGATTCATCATCTGGCGGCACGGAATACAGCCGTGGTCGGTATCTGCGGCGGCTACCAAATGCTCGGCAACTCCATTCGCGATCCGGAAAATATTGAATCCGATATCAAAGCAATGCCTGGTTTGGGACTGCTACCGGTAGAAACGATTTTTACTGGCGATAAAGCTGTCTTTCAGTCGCGTGCTCGCATCATGGGCGCATCGAGCTGGTTGGCCGATCTTCACGGCCGGATGGTGGAAGGTTATGAGATTCACATGGGGCGGACGCGGAGCCAAGGCGCCTGGCTGGAGATCACTGCCCGTAACGGTCAGCCGTGCCATGCGGAGGATGGCTGCATCGGTGCGGAGGGGCGCGTTTGGGGATGTTATCTCCATGGGCTATTTGCCAATGCGCCGCTGCGCCGCGCTTGGTTGGCCAGTCTTTCGCCGCAAGGCGGCTCAGTGATGGTAGATGCTTCGACATCGCTCGAGGATATGCTAGATCGTCTGGCCGATGCTGTCGAAGCGGCTTTGGATATGAAACGGCTAGAAACGATCCTCGCAGCAAAATGAGGATAAAGGAGAGGTTTATGGAAGAAAATTTACCCGAATTGCATCAACAACGCATGATGCGCCGCAAAAAAGCGTTCGAGGCGCGTAAGGCCCGTGCCACGCGCGAAAAGGGCCTGCTCCTTGTCCATACCGGCGCGGGCAAGGGCAAAACCACGGCGGCCCTGGGATTGGCCTTCCGTGCCCTCGGACAGGGACTCAAGGTCGGCATCGTCCAGTTCATCAAGGGCGCCATTCCTACCGGCGAGGCGGCACTTGTTCGCCGGCTCAACCTGCCCATCGAAATGCATACGCTGGGCGACGGCTTCACCTGGAACACTCAGGACCGTGACAAAGACATCGCCAGTGCCCGCAAAGCGTGGGAGCAAGCCGTCGCCCTTCTCCGCGATGAGTCGTTCGGCCTGGTCATTCTCGATGAGTTGAATGTGGTGTTGCACTATGATTATTTGCCGCTGACCGAGGTGCTCGATGAGCTGCGCCACAAGCGCCCCATGCTACACGTAGTTGTCACCGGCCGCCATGCCAAACCGGAGCTTATCGATCTGGCCGACCTGGTAACGGAGATGAAATTAGTCAAGCACCCCTATCGTGAACAGGGAATTAAGCCGCAGAAGGGGATTGAATATTAAATGTGTATTTACCTCTCCCAATGAGCAAAGGACATGACCATGAAACCCGCAGTTTTATTTGTCGGACACGGCAGCCGTGACCCGGAAGGTACACAGGAATTTTGCCGCCTTGTGGAACAGTTTCGTTGTGCCGATCCAGGACGGATCGTTGAACATGGTTTCCTGGAGTTCGCCCGCCCCGTTCTCACCGATGCTGTGGAGCGTTGTGTGGCCCAGGGCGCTCACACTGTCGCCGTGTTGCCGGGGATGCTCATGGCCGCCGGTCACGCCAAAAACGACATTCCCAGCGAGATCCACGAAGCGCGGCACAAATACCCCGATGTCCATTTCCATTACGGCCGACACTTGCATTTGCATTCCAAGATCCTCGAATTGTGCCGGCTGCGAATTGAAGAGGCGCTCGCAGCAGCACGGCCGGTGGAGCGCAAAGACACGTTGTTGCTGGTGGTCGGCCGGGGCAGCAGCGATCCCGACGCCAATGCGGATGTCGGCAAACTGGCACGGATTCTCTGGGAAGGCATGGGCTTTGGCTGGGCGGCCGCCGCTTACATCGGTGTGACGACGCCTCTGTTGCCCGAAGCGCTCACGCGTTGTCATCGCATGGGGTTCGCACGCATCGTTGTTTTTCCGTTTTTCTTGTTCACCGGTGTACTGGAAAAACGCATCCGTCGTTTGACCGCCGAGTTTGCTGAGCGGCATCCTGAAGCCGAGTTTCTCTGCACAGGTTATCTCAATGTTCACCCGTTGTTGCTTGAAGTCTTCACCGAGCGCATCGAGGAAGCGCTTCACGGCAGTCCTAACATGAACTGCGAGCTGTGCAAATACCGTGTGCGGCTGCCGGGCTTCGAGCATGCCGTCGGTCAGCCACAAGTCGGCCATCATCACCACGTCCGCGGCATTGGTCAAGACGGTCAGACTCATACCCACGGACACGACCATCACCATCATCATCCTTGAGGCAATCATGAAACCGGTGGGAACATTCTGGGGCGTCGGTGTAGGTCCAGGTGATCCGGAGCTGATGACGCTCAAAGCGGCGCGAATCCTCACCGAAGTGGATTGGATTTTCTGTCCAGCGGAGTCCATGCAAGGGACCAGCTTCGCTGCGCGCATCGTGACACCCTTAGGCTTGCCGGCGGAAAAAATCCGTCCCTCCATTTTGTGTATGTCGCGACAGGGCGGTGCAGCCCAACAAGGCTATCGCCGTGCGGCCGAAGCAATCGCGGCGGAACTGCGGCAAGGGCGCTCGGTCGCCTGGATCACGGAAGGCGACCCGCTGTTTTACAGTACATTTCCCCCTATTGCAGAGGAAGTTCGTCGCCTTTATCCAGAAGTACGGATCGAGATTGTGCCGGGCGTATCATCGGTGCAAGCCGCTGCTGCCCGCGCCGGTGTTCCTCTCGCTCAACTCGACGAAGCGATGGCCGTCTTGCCTGCCGCTTACGGACTGGAGCGTTTGCCGATGCTGCTCGATTCCTGTGCTACCGTCGCTTTGCTCAAGGTCCACTCCATGATCGAGCCATTGCTGGAGCGGCTCGCCGATTTTAAGAACAATATACAGACAATTTATGTAGAAAAAATTGGTACGTCTGAGGAGCGGCTAACGACCGATTTGCACTCATTGCGTGGGCAGAAATTGCCCTATTTTTCACTCGTCCTCCTGCGGCGCAATCAAGCGGGTGATACCGGAAAGGAGATCGGGCCATGACGCGTAGCGGCAGTCTGGTTATTGTGGGGTTGGGACCAGGAGCGCGTGAGGTGATGACAGGTCAAGCGCTGGAAGCGCTCTGTCGTTCGCAGGTAATCGTCGGCTACAGCGGCTATTTTGATGGGATTGGCGATTTGGTAGATGGTAAAGAATGCCTCGCTTTGCCTCTGGGCACAGAGAGGGAACGGGCGCAGCTGGCAGTGCAGCGCGCCCACGCGGGCGAGGCCGTGTGTGTGATCTCCAGTGGCGATGCCGGCATTTATGGCATGGCCGGTCTGGTGCTAGAGACACTCGAAGCTGCAGGCAATCCTTCTGGAATGAAAGTTGCTATCATCCCCGGCGTATCGGCCGTGAACGCTTGCGCCGCCCTGCTGGGCGCGCCGCTGGGCCATGATTTCGCGGTCGTCAGTTTGAGCGACCTTTTGACACCATGGCCCCAGATCGAGCGGCGCCTGACTGCAGCGGTACAGGCGGATTTCGTACTGGTCCTGCTCAACCCGCAAAGTTCGCGGCGCGATTGGCAACTGCGCCGCGCTCAGGAGATCTTGCTTCAGGACCGTCCACCGGAAACACCAGTCGGCATCGTGCGCCGGGCCTATCGCCCCGGCCAAGCGGTCGAGATTACCACGCTCGCCTGCATGACAGAGTCAATTGTTGACATGTTCACAACTGTGGTCATTGGCAATTCCCAGACACGCCGACTCGGTGACAAGCTGGTGACACCGCGGGGCTATCCGGCGAGTGGGGCGTATCAATATCCCGGTGCAAATCACTCGGCCGTTGACACGCCCCACTCGCCGCAGATTGTAGACCAGAGTTTCCACATCATCGAGCGGGAAGTCGGCACGCATGGTTTTGCTGAAGAGGAATGGCAGGTGGTCTGCCGCATGATCCACGCATCCGGCGACCTGGAATTGGCTCAATTGATTTGCTTCCACCACGATGCCGTGGCCGCTGGTGTGCAAGCCCTGCGACAGGGCACGCCTCTCGTTACCGACGTGCGCATGGTCATTGCTGGGCTGAACAAGACAGCTCTGGCATCACTGGGCATTGGCGCACACAGCTTCATCGATGATCCGGACGTGGCGCGCCGAGCCGTTCAGGAGGGACGGACACGCAGCGCCTGCGCGATGGAAAAAGCAATGACCGTGATGAAGCGGGCCATCTATGTCGTTGGCAATGCGCCGACAGCGTTGCTAGTGTTATGCGATGGCATCCGTCGCGGAGTGGTGCAACCCCATCTCGTGATCGCAGCCCCGGTCGGTTTCGTTGCAGTGGAACAGAGCAAAGAACAAGCGTTCGCGTTGGACGTACCGCTGATCGGCGTACGCGGCCGCAAGGGCGGCAGCGCCGTTGCGGCCGCAGCGATGAATGCGCTGCTGTTGATGGCGCTGGAGGAGGTACGGCAATGACGGAACCGCTGGTGGTAATTGGCATCGGCCACGACGGCCCGGCAGGATTATCGCCGGAGGCGCACGACCATATCGCTCGCGCCAAAGTTCTGGCTGGCGGCGCGCGACATCTCGCTTTCTTTTCCGAATGGGATGGAGAAAAGGTCGTCTTTGATGCAAATATATCTCAAAGGATCGCTTATGTCCGAGAATGTGCTGCGCAACGAAAGACGGTTGTGCTGGCTTCGGGTGATCCGCTGTTTTACGGCATTGGGCGTCTACTCCTGGAGGTATTCCCGCGCGAACAGTTACTATTTTTGCCGCATCTCAGCTCCGTGCAACTCGCCTTTGCCCGGATCAAGGAGACGTGGGACGATGCCTGCATCGTCAGCTTGCATGGCCGGCCTCTGCAAGCGCTCGCACCCGCCCTCCAGCGCCGGGAAAGTAAGATTGCTGTGTTCACAGATGCTCATAATTCTCCGGCGGCGATCGGTGTTTGCCTCCGCGAGACTGGCTGTGCGGCAGTGTATCCGGTTGCCTGGGTATGCGAAAACCTCGGGGGACCGGATGAACGCGTTACCTCCTGGACTCCCGGAGAGTTGGAACAAGAGATTTTTTCTCCCTTGAATATCGTGATACTTCTCCATGGACAGGATGCCGAGCGCCCGGGACGTGCGTTTCGATGCCCTGCGTGGGAGCGAGGGAAGAAACTACCTTTGCTTGGTATTCCGGAAGAGGCGCTGCGGCATCGGACACGGCGCGGCGATCTCATCACGCGCCGCGAGATACGCTTGCTTTCCCTGTGTTATTTGGAACTCCATCGGGGCGATGTTCTTTGGGACGTGGGTGCCGGCAGTGGTTCGGTATCTATCGAGGCTGCGCGCCTCCATTCAGATCTGAAGATATTTGCGATTGAGAAAGATGCTGAAGCCTGGGAGAACCTGGAGGCGAACGTCCGGACCTTCGGCGCTCTCAGTGTCCACCCCATTGCCGGCACCGCTCCCGATGCATTCGGACAATTGCCCGATCCGGATGCTGTTTTTGTCGGCGGTAGCGGCGGCAAGCTCGAAGCGATTTTGGCTGCAGCGCTGGGACGACTGAAGCCGGGGGGACGTCTCATTGTCAATTGCATTACCCTGGATAGTCTTGCCTGCGGCTGGAATTGGCTGCGTGATCATGATACACAACCACAAGTAACTTCCGTGCAACTGGCGCACTCGCGACCGCTGGGGAAGTTATACAGCCTGGAGCCGGCCAGTCCTCTTTTCATCTTGCAGGCGCGAAAACAATGAAATCTTCCCAGAAAATAGCCCTGATCGCTGTCACTCGCTGCGGACTCCAACAAGCCTGTCTCTTGCGCATGCGCCTGGGATATGGCGAAGTATATCGCCCGGCCCACCTCGGCAATCCCGTGCATCCGTGGGAATATTCCTTCGCTGGCGTCTTGTCTGAACAGGTTCCCGACTTGTTCGCGCGCTGCGATCAGCTGGTTTTTTTTCTGGCAGTGGGGGCGGTGATACGCTTAATTACTCCTTGTCTGGTCTCTAAAATGAGCGATCCGGGCGTGTTAGCTGTGGATGAGGCCGGCCATTTCGTCATCGCATTATTGTCCGGCCATCGAGGTGGTGCCAACGCCTTTGCCCGCACCGTCGCCGGCTGCCTGGGCGCCACACCGGTCATCACCACGGCTTCGGACGTTCTCGGCGGCCTCAGCATCGAAGAATTGGCGAATACGTTCGGCTGGATCGCCGAGCCGACGGAACGCCTTAAACCCACGGCGGCAGCACTGGTGAACCATGAGCCGGTGGCTATCGTGCAAGAAATCGGCAGCCGCGGTTGCTGGCTCGATGAGATCGAATTGCCCGATAATGCAATATTCACTCACGAGATTCGCCGCTTGCAAGGCCGACGCTTGGAGCGCATCCTGTGGATCACCGATCGCCAAGTGCAGGATTGCCACGGTTGGGACGAAGAGCGCATTCTTTGGCTGCGTCCGCCCAGTCTGGTTCTCGGTGTTGGCTGTGAGCGCGACATCTCCATGGAAGCACTGGCGGATGGTCTGGAGCGCTTTCTGTACACGCATGGTATCGCGCGGGCCAGTATCCGCACCCTCGCCACGGTGAACATCAAAGACGATGAAACGGCTCTTCTCGAACTGGCGAAACAACACGGCTGGCAAACGGTTTTTTATCCGGCTGAAGAACTGGCGCGGGTGAGCCGGATACCAAATCCATCACCGGTGGTGGAACAATGTATCGGTACACCGGGCGTGGCTGAGCCGGCTGCTCTCTTGGCCGCCGCTGCGGAGCGATTGCTTGTGGAAAAGCAAGTTGTCGTTTCACCGTTGTCGCCGCGGCGGATGACTTTCGCGCTGGCCCGGTTCGCTTCGTTTCAAGAGCGGACGACGGCAGGCCGAGTGATCTTCGTCGGCGCAGGGCCGGGTGATCCGGAGCTGTTGACGCTCAGGGCTTGCCAGGCCCTTCGCCGCGCCGATGTGGTCATTTATGCTGGCTCGCTCGTTCCTGAAGCGATATTGCGGCACGCGTCGGCAGCAGCCAGGCTGCATAACTCGGCGTCTCTAACACTGGAACAAGTGATGGAGATAACAAAAGCAGCCGTTGATAACGGCCAGTGTGTGGTCCGCCTCCATTCGGGAGATACCAGTCTTTACAGTGCCATTCAGGAACAGCTTGCCATTCTTGAAGATACGGGAATCGATTGCGAAGTCATTCCGGGCATTAGCGCGTTTCAGGCCGCGGCCGCCGCTCTCAAGAGTGAATTGACACTGCCGGAGATCGTGCAGACTGTCATCCTCACGCGCGGCGAAGGGCGGACGAAAATGCCGTCCGGCGAAGCTCTGGAATCGCTGGCACAACATAAAGCGACTCTCTGTGTCTTTTTAAGCGCTCGATTGGCCGAGACGGTGCAGGCGCAGCTGTTGACGGCCTATCCTCCTCAGACGCCGGTAGCCATCGCTTATCGCGTTAGTTGGCCAGATGAACAAATCATTGTCACGACGCTGGCAAACCTGGCCAATGAAGTTCGCCGTCAGCGCCTGACACGGACCACGCTCCTTTTGGTAGGCGAGGCCATCGGTGGACGCCGCAATCGTTCGCGGCTTTACGATCGCAATCATGGACATCTGTTTCGGGCAAGGGACCGCGATGAAAGGCACCATCCTTCTGCTTAGCGGCACGAGCGAAGGTCCGCTCCTGACCCGTGCTCTGCTGGACGCCGGTTTTCGGGTCCGTGCCACTGTCACGCGCCTGGAAGCCAGGAACAATTTGTTCGGCTCTTTGCTGGATGCGATTGAGGTGGAAGTCTGCGGCTTCACGGAACAGAGTCTGATAGAATACCTTGCCCGCGGGGAAATCGCTCTCGTGTTGGATGCTACACACCCCTTCGCCGTGCGGATCACGCGCATCGCTCAGAGTGTTTGTAAGCGTATGCAGATACCTTATGTTCGCTATGAACGCCCCGATTGGGCGCCTCCCGCTGGCACCTATTTTGCTGAATCGTACCTTGCAGCGGCTGCTATGTTGCCGTCCCTGGGAGCGCGTGTCCTGCTGACCATCGGCGTCAAGCAGCTTAAACATTTTGCTCCTTTGCAGGGCCGGGTGACAATGTATGCGCGCATCCTGCCCTCGCCCGTGTCGTTGCGGCAAGCCTTGGAAGCCGGTTTCGCGGCGGAAAACCTGGTACATCAGCGGCCGCCGTTTTCCATCGAGCAAAACCGCGAGCTGTTCCGCCGCTACAACGTCGATGTCCTGGTGACAAAGGCATCGGGGCGCGAAGGCGGCGTGGTCGAAAAAGTCACCGCCGCCCGTGAATTGGCCATGAAAGTCCTGATGATCCGCCGGCCGGAACCGGCCAGCCCTGACGGGGTGACTACGATCGAGGATGCCGTGCGCGCCTGCCAAATGTTGATGGGAGAATAAAACGCGGACTATCACGGAGAGCAAACGATGGGACGGCTGAGTGAAAACTTGCGTTCCGGTTACACAACGGGCGCCTGTGCCACGGCCGCGGCCAAGGGCGCACTGCTCACCTTGATCTATCAGCAAGCCTTCGATGACGTTTCCATTCGTTTGCCGCAAGGCCAGGTGGTGAAGTTCCCGCTTCACACCTGTTCATTCACGCCGGATGAAGGACGGAGCAGTGTCATCAAAGATGCAGGCGATGATCCGGATGTCACCGATAAGGCAGAGATTTGTGCGCGCGTTCTGTGGAATCCTACGCCTGGCATCACTTTTCGGCGCGGTCCTGGTGTCGGTCTGGTGACCAAACTTGGACTACCCATCCCCCCAGGCGAGCCGGCTATCAATCCGGTGCCGCGCCGCATGATCGCCGAGACACTGCAACAAGTTCTCGATGAAGCCGGTTGGCCGCCTGCCGGCATGGCCGTAGAGATCGCCGTGCCGGGCGGCGAAGAAATGGCCCGCAAAACTTTCAATCCACGCCTGGGCATCGTGGGCGGCATCTCCATTTTGGGCACGACAGGTATTGTCACGCCATACTCGACGGCGGCATGGTTGGCCAGTGTGGTGCAGAGCATCGATGTAGCGGCAGCCCAAGGCTGTCGGCATTTGGTCCTAACCGTGGGTGCGCGCGGCGAACGTATAGCCCGGCAACTATTTGATTTGCCCGACGATGCCTTTATTCAAATCGGACCTTTTTTTGCTGACGCTCTGCGCCACTGTGGCCAAGCTGGCATCGATAAAGTCAACCTCGTATCCATGATTGGCAAACTCGCCAAATTTGCCGCCGGCAACGAATCCGTTCACAGCACAACCAGCGCTCAGGATTTCACTTTCCTTGCTCGCATCGCACAAGAATGTGGCGCCGGGGACGATTTATTGGCTCACATTTACGCCGCCAACACGGCCCAGGAAGTGGCGGAACGGATTGCTGCTGCGGGACTTCAGCCATTTTTCTCGTGTCTGTGCCAAAAAGCCTGGATGTTCGCCCGCAGCCTGGCTGGCGAAGCCCTGGTAGTGGAAATTCTGCTTACCGGGGTTACGAGCGAGATCTTAGGACGATATCCATAAAGGAAAATAAATATCGTGAATACATTTAATTCGGACAACGACGCTTTTTCCGAAGCGGAACGCCAAGTGATTTACCGGGTCATGCGCTCGCGCCGAGACGTGCGTGAGTTTCGGCCCGACCCTGTTCCTTTCGAGGTGCTAAGGCGCATCTTGGAGATGGCTCACTATGCGCCGTCTGTGGGGTTCATGCAGCCGTGGAACTTCATCCTTATTACGTCTCTGGAAATTCGTCGGCAGATCAAAGAATTATTCGAGATGCGGAATGCGCAAGAAATAGCCCTTATCGCAGATGCCCAGCGGAGACAGCTGTACGGGCAGCTCAAGCTGGAAGGGATCTTGGAGGCGCCCTTGAACTTGGCCGTGACCTGCGATCACCGCCGCGACAGTCCTTTTGTCCTGGGCCGTGGCCCCATGCCGCAGACCGATCTTTACAGCACGTGTCTAGCCATCGAGAACATCTGGCTGGCGGCCCGCGCCGAAGGCGTGGGCATCGGCTGGGTGAGCATCCTCGATCCACAAGCTGTTGAAAACATTCTGCAATTGCCGCAAGGCGTAGAGTTGGTCGCGTATTTGTGTGTGGGGTATCCCATTGAATTCCGCGCTCGGCCCATGTTGGAAGAAGTCGGTTGGAAAGAGCGAATGCGATTGGAAGACCTCATCTATCACGATCGCTGGGGAATTCGATTTACAGAATAGCATCCTCATTCCCACGCAGAGCGTGGAAACGCCTGTTTGGAAGGCAGAGCGTCCCCTGCCTTGTGAACATACGAATAACTTCATCACGGATTTTCCCTTGCCGTCTTCGGTAACAAGGGAAAAAAACCAAATACCTGTCCGGGCCGCGTACGCAGCGTAGCAGAGTAAGCGGACAGAAAATCACTTACTCTGCTACGCTGCGTACGCAACTCGGATAAAGCCTTTCCGCGTTCCCAAACAGAGTTTGGGCACCAGAGCGACGACCAGAGCAACCTTTCGCCATTGATTTTTGTGGCTACGTGTTCCCGGCCCCTCATCCACGTTTTTCGTATTGCTGATATATATGATGCCAAGCGGACATCCAGATGACTCTTGATGCGAGGACTTAGCGATGGCACATCTTTCACGGCGCGGTGCGATGAAGAAATTAGCTGCCTTCACGGCCGCAGGGGCTTTTTGTGACCTGCGTTCTCGGGGTGGTTCAAACGGTGAGGCCCGCACCGCGATGACCGTCACGGTGCGGCTCAACGACACGATCGGCACGATCAAGCCGACCATTTACAGCCACTTCGCTGAACACATCGGCGGCGTCATCTATGACGGCATCTGGGTCGGCCCGCAATCGAAAGTGGATAATATCGATGGGATTCGTCGCCGTTTGATCGAGCACGTGCGGCGACTGGGGCGTGTGGTGGTGCGTTGGCCGGGCGGCTGTTTCGCCGACAAGTACCACTGGCGCGACGGTATCGGGCCACGTGACAAACGACCACGGCGCTTCGGGCGCTGGAAAGAAGTCACCGAGCCGAACCAGTTCGGCACTCACGAATTTATGCATTTCTGCCGCTTGTGCGGCGTCGAGCCCTACTTCGCCGCCAACGTCGGCACCGGCTCGGCCGAGGAGTTTCAGCAGTGGGTAGAGTATTGCAATGCACCGGCCGGCACAACCAGCCTGGCCGAGGAGCGAGGCAAAAACGGCGACGAGAAACCGTTCGCTGTCCGTTACTGGGGTGTCGGCAACGAGAGCTGGGGCTGTGGCGGCAAGTTCACACCGGAGGATTACTGTCGTGAATATCGCAAATTCACAGAATGGGTACCCGGCTACGGCGTGCCGTTATATCTGATCGCTGCCGGACCGGATGGGAACAATACAGAATGGACACAGCGTTTCTTCAAGAAGTGGACCGATTTTGCCCGCGCCCCGCTGCGCGGTTGGGCGCCGCACTACTACTGCGGTACGACTGGCCATGCCCTGAAATTTAACGACGATCAATGGTACGAGATGCTCGCCAAGGCCAATCGCATGGAGAGATTGATCGTCGATCAATGGGCAGCCCTCGGCGAGTTCGACCGTGAGCACAAGGTCAAGCTGGTCATCGATGAATGGGGTTGCTGGCATCCGCCGGGCACCGAGATCAACCGGGAACACCTATTCGAACAGATGGGCTGTCTGCGTGATGCCTTGGCGGCAGCATTGACCCTGGACATATTCAACCGCCACGCTGACAAGGTGGACATGGCCAACATCGCCCAGCTGGTCAACAACCTGCATTCGCTGTTTTTGGCCGATGGCGACCGCTTTGTGGCCACACCGACTTTCTACATCTACGAGATGTACAAGCCTCATCACGGAGCGAAAGCGGTAAAAATCGATGTGCAAGCGCCGGAAGCAACGTTCCGTGCCGGTGGCCAGGAATACAAGCTGTTCCGCGTGGCTGGTTCCGCATCCGTGCGCGAGAAGGCGCTGACGCTGACCTTGGTGCATACTCATGTGCGTGAACCGGCAGAGATTAGCGTGCGGTTGTGCGACGGCAAGGCCGACAGAGTACAGCAGACGGTTCTGACGCATGATAAGCTGAATGCACACAATACATTTGAGGAACCGAATGTGGTGACCCCCAAAACAATAGAAGGGAAGGCAAACGGCGAGACAATTCGGTGTGTGCTGCCGCCAGCGTCGGTAGTGCGGTTGGACGTGTGGCTGGGGTAAAAATGATAACCTTGTTTACTCTTGCTACCGCCATTGGGCAGGACTGTGAGGTTTTATCCGTCAGTCTTTGAAAGAGGCCAGCTTGAGGATCTTATCGCCGAGGCCCGGTTTTTTGGCCAGTGCTGCACTGCCGGACTTATGCAACAAGTCTGCCCACGCCTCGGCGTTGGCCGGCAGATCTTTACCGGTGATTTCACGCAACGATTCGGTGGCTCGATCGCGCAGAGCCACGTCCTGTTCGTTGCGCAATACCGAGACCAACGCTTCGGCGGCCTGGTACTGTGGGAAATGTCCCAGAGCACGGGCGGCGCAGATGCGCTGATTGAGGTCGTTCTGTTTGTCTCCCGCAGGGCCAGTCCCCGGCGGTGCTTTGAGGATGCGCACCAGCAGATCAACGGCAATGGGATTGCCGTTGATGCCCAGAGCTTGCAGCGCCTGCTCCTGAATGGTTTCCATAGCTTCGGGCCGATCACGCTGGAAATACGAGGCGCGTTCGTAAGCATCGATCAGAGCCGGGGCGGCACGCGGATCTTTGAAATGCTGCAACGTCGAGATGGCGGCTAGCCGGCACAATGGCTGTGGATCGCTGGTGGCACTTTGGATCAGTAGCTTGACGATTACATCTTGTTGTTGTTGGCTGCCGCCATGTTGCAGCGGCTCTTTGAGCGAACGCAGCGCCTTGCTCTTTTTATCGCCATCATTACTGTTGCGGATAACCCATAGTGGATCAGGAGCGGGTTTGAACATATCCTTAAATTTGAATTCCCGGCTGGTGACTTCGTCCCAAAAGCCGGCGCAGCCACACAGAGCGCAGGCAGCCAATGTGGAACTCAAGATACCAGCCCGCAGCGCCAACAAGGGGTGTCTTTGCTGGCCCTGCGGATTGGTATTCGGAGTTTCGCATGGTTGACGCCGCTGCACAGGCTCCCTCCCTTTCCTCTTCCCACTCTGTTGCGACGTCCGCTTTCGCGCAGCGCAGGACGATACAAGCAATAGCATCGCGCAATCCCAGCCAGGGAAGCAGGAGGCAGGCATATAACGATTGGCCACGAACCGAGCAAGAGCAAAAAAGTTAAGCCGTCTGATTGGCCTTTCCAAAATCGAGCAAATCGGTTCCAATTCGCCTCGTTCGCCCATGCGTGCAGGCTGCGAAACCAGGTCCATCCCATGACCCAAGCGTCGTCTCCCTCTCGACCACCGCCGCTCGATAACGGCGACAACGCGCTGGCAATGGTTCGGCTCGAAGTGCGTCCAGGCCGCGGCCGGGCCGTCACTTACGAAGTCAGCGACGGCGGCTTCCTCATCGGCAGCGTGCCGGGCTGCGACTTGCGTCTGCCCGGACCGAATCTGCCTCCTCTCATTTGTCTCATCGGCCGCACGGCCGACGCTGCCACGTTGCGGCGCTTGGCGCCCGTACTGCCTATCCTCGTCAACGGCAAGGCTGTCGCTTCCGCCTATCTCCGCAATGGCGATACGATCGCTCTCCATACTGTTGAGATCGTCTTGACCGTGCAACCAGCGAACCGGCTGCCCCGGCAATCGCGTGCGGAATCGACGGAATTCGAGGAATACGAACAGAAATGGCAAGAGCGGCTCGAACAGTCGGAAAGCGAGCGTGCTCTCTGGACACGCCGTGGCGAAGAGCTTGAAGCCGAATGCCGGCAACAAAGGGAGCGTTTGCAGCAGCAAGAACAAGAGTTGGCAGCGGCGCGTGCCGAATGGGAAAAGCGTGAGAAAGAATGGAACGCCGAGCGCGAGCAATTGCAAACACAACTGAGAGAAATCGCAGCACGGGACGGAGCGATCCGCAAACAGAGTGAAGAGAATGCCTCGCTACGGCGTGAGCTGGCGGAGATTCGGCAGCAGCTTTATCAGCGCTATCATGAGCGGCGCGAACGACTCATCAAGCAGCAGCAGGCCATCCACAAGACGGCCCGGCGCTTGCAACAGCGCAAGCAGCGCCTGGAAGCCGATGAGGCCGAGTTGGCGACGCGGCGGCAAGAACTGGAGCAGAAACAGATCGAGATCGAGGGGCAGAGCGAACAGGTCCAACGCGAACGGCAACTGCTGGAAGAGCAGCATCGCCTCATCGTCAGTCGCCAACAAGAAGTGCAGCGCGATTTGAGTGAACGCTTCCAAGAAGTGCAACAACGCGAGGCAAAATTGACTGAGGCAGAAGCAGCCTTGGAGAAGGGACAGAAACAACATCAGGCTGATCTGGTGCGGCTCGATCGTATCCAGGCCACGTTGGAACAACGCGAGAAACAGTTGCGGGCCACTGCCCTGGAGGTGGATCGCCGCTACGAACAATTGCAGCGCGACAGCCGCGACCTGGAAGAACAAGCGGCACAGCTCGACGAATGGCACAATCGCCTGGTAAGCGAGACGGAAGAACTGGCCAAGCAGAAAAAAGAGCAACAGGAGCAAAGCGCGAAACTGGACCAGCGTGCGGCAGCGCTGGAAGGGCAGCAGGCCATGCTGGCGACACTACGCACGCGACTGGAACGGATGCGTGAAGAATTGCGGCGGCAGGAGCAGGCGCTCAGCGACCAGCGCGTTTTGCAGGAAGCAACCGAGAGCGATCTGCGAGTTCGGCTAGCCGAGGCGGAAAAAATCCGTGCCGAGGTGGACAATGATCGGCAATTACACGAGGAAGAGCGGCGGCGCTTCGAGGAGCATCGGGCCGCACTGGAAGCGGCCGTCGCCCAATTACGGCAAGCACGCGCGGCACTGGACGAAGAAGAGAAGCAACTGCATACGGAGCAAGAGCAGGTGCGGACGATGGCCGCCGAGCAGGCCGAACAGGCCGCCCTGTTGACGGCGCGGGCCAACCAATTAGAAGAAGAGAAAGAAAAGCTCCAAAGCGAGCGGCAAGCGTTGCACGAACGCGAGCTGGCTCTGGCGCGGGCCGAACAGGCGTTGGCTGCACTGCAAGAACAGGTGCACCGCCGCGATGAGGAAATCCAGGTCAAACTACACGTGCAAGCAGCAGAAGAACAGCGGCTCCGAGACGAGGCAGCCCGGCTGAGCGAGCAAGCGAAAATCATCGAACAAGACCGGCAGCTTGCCGATTCGCGTCTGGAGATGGCGCGGCAAGAATTAGGAACACGGGCGGCGGACCTGGATGAACGGGCGCGAAAACTCGCGGAAGTGGAAGAGAAATTCAAGGCCGAACAACAACGCATCGAGGAAATTCAGGTTTCACTGGGGGGACAGCGGCAAGTGTTGGCTGCAGAGCGCATCGCCTTTGAGGTGGAGCGGCAGAAGGCGCAGGATGAGGCCGCACGCCTCCGCGCCGAAGTGGAGGCAAGCCGACAAGAGGTCGCGGAACTGATCCGGCAGTTGCCAGAGTTGGAGGCGCGGGCGGCGGCGGCACTGGATCGCTTGACTCAGGCGCGCGAGCAGCTACGCGACCATCTCTCGGAGATTCATGGCTACATTCGCCAGAGCCGCGACGATATAGAATGGATGCGCCGTGATTTCCAGGCCGAGGTCGAGCGCGTCCGCCAGCAGGAACTGAATTTGCATGTGGCCCGCGATGAGCATCGCCTGGCTGTGGCTGCCTTCCGCCAGCAGGTCATCGAGTGGCAGGGTCGATTGGCCGAGATCCGGCAATCGATGCAGTTGAATGAGACGCGGCTGGAACGGCGAGCTAGCGAGGTCCACGAACAGGCCCAGCAAGTCGCCGGTGCTTCGGCACGTTTGGCTCAGCAAGCCGAGCAATTGCACCAGCAAGAACAGATCGTTCGAGAACGTCGCAGTGAGGTCGATCGCCATTTAAACGATATGCAAGAGTGGTATCGTCGTAAAATGCGTGAATTGGCCGGTCTCGATGCTGCCGTCCCTGCCGGCCCGCAGCACCAGCAAGGACCTCCAGAGGACGACGAGCGCGGCATCCTGTCGATCATGGGCGAACTGGATCCGGGCGATCAGCACCTCGGCGATTTGTTGCGTTCGCTGGAATTGATCGACGGCGATACGTTGACGGCGCTGTTGCTTGAAGCACGGCGGCAGCGGCGTTCGCTGCGACAATTGCTCCTGGCCGGCAATTATCTGACGCTCTTTCAGATGGCTCTCATCGAAGTGGGCAACCTTGAGGGTCTGGTACTTGGCCCGGTGCGTGTCATCGATCGGCTGCAAGCAACGCCACGCGAGGCTGTTTATCGCGTTTTCGATCCTCGCCGCAATTGCGAATTGCTACTGCGCCATCTGGCCGAATCGGAGATGGAAGATGCGGTTCGTCCAGACGAGTTTCGGCAGCGTTTCGCGGCGGCAGCGGCGGTGCAGCACGAAAACGTAGCCGCCACACTGGAAGTGCTGGAGATTGCGGGACGCCCAGCGGCGCTGCAAGAATGGCTGCACGGTCTGCCGAGTACGGAATGGCCCGTGCTGGCCGGCGCTCCGGGCGTGTGGCTGCGCTTGCTAACACAAGCCGCCCAGGCTTTGTACGCTGCTCACACCGCCGGACTGGTCCATGGCCACTTGCATGCATCGTCTTTTGTGTTCACACGCGAGGGCGTGCTGAAATTGTGCGGCTTGGGGGAGCCACGTTGGTTGGCCGTGCCGCCGCCGCAGGAAGACGACGAACCATCTGTAGCCCGTGATCTCGCCGCTTTGGGCCACATCGCCGCGGGCTGGGCCGCTCCTCTCACCCTCCCCTCTCCTCCTGGAGGAGAAGGAAAGGTGAGAGGGGGCGGCAAGATTAAGGGACTGCCGCCTGTACTGCAAAGCATCCTGGTCCGTTTCCATCATGACGACGAATCTCAGCGCTACAGCAGCGCGGCGGCGCTGTTGGAAGATCTGGGCCGCGCCAGCACCGAAGTGCCAGCCAATACCGCCGCTTGGGAGCGCTTCATCCGTCAAGTCCGCGAAGAGTCCGCTGCATCCGCCTTGCGTGAATCGGCGTAAGTTTAACCGCGAGCCGGAGACGAGCCTGAGAAACTTCTCGCTCATCTCCGACTCGCGGCTAAACGAATATGGGCATCGTTATTGCGCCGGCACGGGCGCAATCGGCGGGGCCGGCGCCATCGTCGAGGCGGGCTTGACAAGTGGCGACGGCGTGCCGTGATCAAGAGGGTAAACCTGGCAATCGCAGCGGCCTTGGCAGCAGTGACAGCCGGTCAGCAAGCCCAGCAAGCCGGAACCGAGAAACAGCAACAATCCACGACGCATCATAGCTTCCCTACCTTTCCCGTTTCCTGTATACAACAGGGACATCTGGCGAGGGCCATCCTGGCGCTCGCCGATTGCATCGACGGGGTAAGCAATGCCGCTTGACGGAACCTTGCCCATACGGGCAATCCTGAGAATATACAAGCCGATCTTTCGGCACAGTTTTCCAGCCTGACAGGAGCAAACTGATGGATGCGATCCTTTTGGCGGCCGGCCTGGGCACCCGTTTGCGGCCGTACACGTTGCAAACACCCAAGCCGCTTTTGCCTGTGCAGGGCCGGGCCATCCTCGACTGGACGTTGGGCGTTCTGCCCCGACAAATCGAGCGCGTTCTGGTTGTCGTTCACTATTTGGGGGAGCAGGTGGAAGCGTACCTGCAACAGCAAAAGCACTTCGGGCAGTGGCAGATAGTGCGCCAAGAGACGCCGCGCGGCACTGGCGATGCTGTGCTGGCCTGCCGCGAGCACCTGCGCTCGCCGCGTTTCTTGGTCCTCAATGGCGACGATCTCTTCGCCGCCGCCGACCTGGCCAAACTGGCCAACTGTTCGGCCGGCATTCTCTGCCATCCGGTGGACGAGCCGCGCCGCTTCGGCATCGCTTTCCGCAAAGCCGACGGCACGCTCGATCGCCTCGTCGAGAAACCGGACCTCGAAGGTCGTTATTTGGCCAACACCGGTGCTTACGTTTTCCCGCGCACCGTTTTTGACATTCCCTTGACCCTGTCGCCGCGCGGCGAATACGAAGTAACACAATGGGTCCACGAGTTGGCGAAGCAGCAAGCGGTACAAGTGATCGAGGCGAGTTTTTGGCTGCCAATCGGCACGGTCGAAGTATGGCAGGCGGCGCAAACAATGGATCTCA
>JAJPHU010000221.1 GCA_021325115.1 Planctomycetota bacterium
AGCACTCGGGGCGCTTACGCAACCCCGCTCGCCAACGCCGCTAAACGCTATTGTAACCGATAGAATCGATACGGTAGGCGCTTCGGACGCAGACTTCCTGTCTTGCCCGGTCAATTCCATTGACAGCTTCGAGGGATCTTTTACACTGGAATAGGTACTTTTATTGCTCCCATCGCGAATCCTGTCACGAGGTTGCTGCAATGCCTCCGAGATCTCAACAAGGTGAATCGAAACAAGGTCTGATTATCACGTTGGTGTTTTTCATCCTGGCCACCCTTACCTTGGGCGTGACTACCTGGTTTGGCTACTCTGAACAGGACAAACTCGATAAGGCCGCCAAAGAGGCAAAAAGAAACGAGGATACTTTCAAGGGCGAGCGCGATTATTACAAGGCCCAGGCCATGTTGTACCGTGCTTACATGGGCATGACGGAAGGCATGGACGGCGCGGACACTCTGGGTACGCTGAAAAGCCAGTTGGATAGTGGCAGCTTGGGGAAGAGCGCCAAGGACAATGCCGACGTTACAAAAACCCTGAAAGCCCTGGAAGCAAAGTATGGCTGGAGCGGCAATCAGCCCAAAGAAACGCTGGAAGGCGCGATCAAAACCCTAACTACACAGTACGAAAACCTGGCGAACCTGAAGAAAAGAACCGACGATGAATTGAGAAAAGCCAGGCAGGAAGTGCAGAAAAAAGAAGAAGAACTTGCGATTGCCCGCAAGGAATTCGAAGACAACCTGAAAAAATTGACCGACAAATTCCAGCAAGATTTTACCAAGTCGAACGAGGACCTCGCCCAATTCCGATCCAAAATCGAGGAAGAGAGTCAGAAACTCGAAAAAGTTCGAACTCAAGCCGAACAAGAGAAAAAGACACTGGAAGCAACGATAGCAAAGCGAGAACGGGAAATCTCGGACCTGAAGAAACTGGCCCAGAGGAAAGCGGACGAACTTGCCGAGCTTCAGGCCAAGAACCCGATTACGCCGGAGAACATGCGGACGGACTGGAAAATCACCTACATAGATAATCGCGGCACTAACGCCTATATCAATCTCGGCTCGGCCGATCGCGTCCGGCCGCGGCTGACGTTTACCATCCACGGTGTTGGCGCCGATGGTCGCCCCAAGCCACAGTCTAAGGGCACCCTTGAAGTAACGAAAGTAATTGGCGACCATCTCTCGCAAGTGCGTATCACTTCGGTGCATGACCGCTACCGTGATCCGATTGTCGTCAATGACGTGATTTACAATGCCAGTTGGAACCCGAACATCAAGAAGCACGTGGCCATTGCTGGCATCGTCGATTTGACCGGTGACGGCCGTGATAGCCTGTTCGAGTTCATGCGCAACCTGGAACAGCAGAACATTGTGGTGGATGCCTACCTGGATCCGAAAGACGGCACCATCAAAGGCCAACTCACCTACCAGACGGATTATCTGATTCTCGGCGGGGTTTCCGAACGGACGGTTGCTGGCAAGTCCGAGGAGACGGAGAAGCGGCTCGTGGAAGGCCGTAAACAGATGCAGGAGGAAGCCAAGAAATACGGCGTCCAGGTCAAGAGCTTGCAAAGCTACCTGGAAATGATCGGTTATCCGCTGCCGCATTCGACTCAGGAGGGAGCCGCGACGAGGTATAATCAGCGTTCCGACATCGTGCCGCGTCTGAGCCGCGATCGCTTCCCGCCGCCGTCCTCTAACGGTGAAAAAACGCCGCCGGCGCCACCGGAGAAATGAACTGTGGCGAGTAACGATGTGGCTGCTGCCACGCTGTAGTCAACCGCCCGCGGCTTCGAGGCTGACCTGTGGCGAGCGTCTACCGGACTTGACTTTTGCCGACGAAAAAGATGCTTACCCTGAGAAAGAGGGTAGTTTGTAAGCCGTTTCCGAGGGATTATCTCCTGAGTCTCAATTCCGCCGTCGGCACCGCCCAGATGTCGAAACCGCCTTTGCCGCCGGGACGATCGGAAGCAAAGTAAAGGAAGTTGCCGTCCGCGCTCAAGGCCGGCGAGCGATCGCCCTTGGGCGCTTCGGGATGATTGAGCATTCTCAGCGCTTCCGGCTTGCTCCAGCCCTTGGACGCTTTCGTCGCCACAAACAGGCCGGTACGGTCGCCGTCGAGTGGCCCTTGCAGATACATGGTGGTGCCGTCGCGCGTCAGCACGGCATGGTGAAAACCCGGCGGCAATTCCTCGATCAAGGCCGGCTTATCGAACCCTTGGGCCCCTGTGGCTTGTCCTCGTTTGCAGACAAAAACGCGCCATCCCTCCTTGGTCTTACGGCTGAAGTACAATTGTTTGCCGTCGGCACTGAGCCAGGGATGCATCTCATCGGCCTCGGAATTGACCGCCTGAAGCGGCGTCGGCTCGGTGAACGCTTTGCCCGGTTCCTGTTTGACTGCCACGTACAGATCAAAGTTCTTGGCATCCTTGTCTTTGAGAGTGGCAAAGTAGAGATATTGCGGATAGACGCCGTCGCGCGTCAGACAGCCGCAGCGATCATCGACTTCTGTCTGCACGTAACTATCAGGCAACTCGCCTTTGCCCCAGCTAGAACGCGTGGTGCGGCGCTGGGCCATCAGGATGTCAAATTTGCCGCTTGCGTTGCAAGAGTACCAGAGCGTTAGGCCGCTGCTGGACAAAAACGGATCGTCTTCATCCGCTTTGGTGTTGAAGGCCAAATGGACGGGTTTGACGAGCCGGACTTGGCTGGCGGCATTCTGCGCGAGAGACAGACCAATCGCGGCGAAGACAACGAGAAAAACGAGAAAAAGGACGGCGATCTTATTCATGTGAACAAGGCTCCTAACTGGGTGCTCCTGAGACGGTTCACGGTTCCTCGCGTTTCCGAGCCGCCACGCCGAGGGCTAACGGAAAGAACGGTAGGACATGCTGCCAGCGTGCCGAGAATTCGCTCTTGTGGAAATTATCCTGTTCATTCAGGAAGCCGGGCTTCCGCGACGAAAGCCCAACTTGCTCATTCTAGCTACTTCGGCGCTACTTCACTCGGTTTCTTTCCCAATTCTTCTTTTACTTGCTTGTCCGTCAGATTGACGTTGAACAACGCCCTTTTGTCTTGCAAACAGCCAGCATAAGGACTGGCGGACCAAAACTGTAGGGCAAACTGCCAACTCGCCTGACAATGAGCAAAGCGTCTGTGCGGGAGAAAAGCCCCCAACCGGGGGATTTGTGCCCACGGCCGCTTGGCTCTGCAGTACGCGACGCTTCGACTCGTTACTCGGCCTCCGGTTCTCAACTCCTCATATCAGAAGCAGTTGCGTTGCAATATCACGCGGAAGCTCCCCTGATGCAGTATCTTGGCACATCGCTTGCTTTCTCCAATTTCCGTTTTCGTGGTGTGCGATCCCGAAAACGGAAAACCGACTTTGAGAGGAGACGAACATGACAAGAGGGATGCGAGGCATCGTGGCGCTCTTGGCCGCGACGATGATCGGCGGCCTGATCGAGTGGGGGCCAGCAGGAGGGTTCACCAGCGTGGCCGAAGCGAAACCGAAGAAGGAAAAAGGAGACAAGGGACCCAAAAGAGGAAAGAATGATTTGCAAAAAGCCTACGACGCTCTGACCGACGTGGCGGTCTGGACGGAAGCGGGTCGAGCGCGGCCGCCGCGCGACCTGGCGCCCTTAATCGACCAGGCCAAGGATCTCTACCGCGACGCCGTGCGTGCGGCCCGCGAGGAGGAGTTGTGGCGGGCCGACGAATTGGCCAAGGCGGCGCACGATGCCGCCCGTGGTCTGGTCCATGCTTTGCGGGCGGATGCGCCGGCCGTTCGGGGAATCCCGGCACCGCCGTTCCGCGATAATTATGAGTTAGACGATCTGTTGCGGCGAACGCGCGATCGCTTGGAGGATGTGGGCGCTGCGGCGCCGCGCGGTACCGGACGGGCATTCCTCGACGCCGCACGCCGGTTCTACGATCAAGCGCGGCAAGCCGCTCGCGAGGATACGAGCCGCGCCTTGCAGTTGGCCCGTGCCGCCGAAGCCTGGACGCACGTGGGTGAACATCTGATGCAGGCGGATGCCCGAACGGAGTATCGCTCGCCGCCGGATCGCCGCCGCCCGCCGCCACCGGAGGATCGCCGCCGCTCCTCGCCACCAAACTAACTCTCTTGCCGCTCCAAGTTCCCACTCTTGCCTGCCGTGCCGGCGCACTCTCTGCGCCGGCACCGCGCGCTCGATCACACAAGCGGATTTTGACCTTGCCTGGTCAACACTGTATCGCCATGCTCCTGCGCCGCTGGGAGGATGGTCTTTAGGGTATTCGTGCCCGAATGGAATAGAGGAGATTTTTTTTCGATGGATGCTCCATCGATCGTTTGGCTAACTTCGGCGTTGTTTGTCCTGACTTACGTCGGCCTAGCTTTGGGCAAGGTGCCAGGTCTGCGCATGGATCGCGCTGGCATCGCCCTGGTCGGCGCCACGCTCATGCTTATCGCGGGCATTCTCACCTTGCAAGAGGCGATTTCTCCTCAATCCATCGATTATGAAACCCTGATCCTGCTTCTGGGCATGATGATCGTGGTCGGCTGTCTGCGCTTGTCCGGCTTCTTCCGCTTGCTGGCGCATTGGTGCCTGGACCGCATTGAGACGCCGCGGGGCTTGTTAGCTGTGACTATTCTGCTTTCCGGACTATTGTCAGCGTTCCTGGTCAACGACATTGTTTGCCTGGCATTGACACCATTGGTTCTGCATCTGGCCCGTCGCCTGCGTTTCAATCCGTTGCCGCACCTGATCGGCCTGGCCACAGCATCGAACATCGGTTCGACCGGCACCATCACCGGCAATCCGCAGAACATGATTATCGGCATCCAGTCGCACATTTCGTATCTGCGCTTCGCCGCCCGCCTGTTTCCAGTTGCTGTTCTGGGATTGGCCGTCAACTTCTTCGTCATCGCTTTCATCTACCGCCGCTGTCTGATTCCACCCAAGATTGTCGATGTGATTGGCCCGGTCCCCCACGAGCCGTTGCCGCCGCTTCGCCGCGCACATCTGTGGCTATTGGTCAAAAGTGTGCTGGCGGCCAGCGCGGCGGTGGTGCTGTTCTTCACGCTGCCGAGTCAATGTTTGCCGCTCATCGCTCTGGGCGTGGCGGCATTCCTCCTCGTAGGCCGTATCGTGCGTCCGGAAAAAATCTATCGGCAAATTGACTGGAGCTTGTTGGTCATGTTCTCTGGCCTCTTCATCGTCGTACACGCTTTCCGGATGCATGTCGTCGCCCACTGGGGCATCGATGGCTGGACATGGCTGCTGAATCATCCAGTCGATCTGCTCAGCGGCGCCTCCGCAGTGCTGTCGAACCTGGTCAGCAACGTGCCAGCGGTGCTGTTGTTTGAGCCGGTGATGCAGGCCATGCCGGCGGTCCATCAGGAGACGGCCTGGCTGGCGTTGGCCATGGCGAGCACCTTCGCCGGCAATCTGACTGTACTCGGCTCCGTAGCCAACCTCATTGTCGTCGAGAACGCCCGCCGCGAAGGCGTGTCCATTTCGTTCGGGGAGTATTGCAAAGTCGGCGTGCCGCTGACGTTGCTGACCCTGGCGTTGGGCATTGTATGGTTGAAGTTTGTGCCCTACTGATCGACGAGCAGGCGTGTTAACCCCCGCCCAGCGTTGAACCGGAGGATTAACACCCTCGCTCGCTCCCTAAAAGGATTACGCAACATGGATCTCCGCAACCGAATCGGACTTTACGGATCGTATTTTCTCTGTATGGCGGGCATCGGCTTCATTTTGCCGTACCTGCCTCTGTATCTGCACCAGCAAGGACTTTCGGAGTCAGCCATCGGCTTCGTGTGGACCGCGTCGGCCCTGGCTGGACTGCTGCAATTTCCTCTGGGCGTATGGTCGGATCGCTTGCGGGCGCGCAAACCTTTTCTGCTCGCTGCCCTGGCGGTGTTGACTGTGGCGACGTTCTTGCTGCACGGCACCAGCGGAACGCTGACGCTGGGAGTGTTGGCCGTGTTGTTTGCCGAGAATGGACCGTGCCGGGCGACGGTCGAGAGTTTGGCCGGCGCCGAAGCGGTCCATCTGGCGCCGCCGAGTCAAGTCGGCGCAGCCCTGGGCGCTCTGCGTTTCTGGCGGCCCATCGGCATCATGGCTGTGGCTTTGGCCGGCGGTGTACTGATCGATCACCATTACACTCTCGATGCGCTGTTGCGGATGCTGGTCGTCGTGCAGGGATTGGCATTCGTCGTTGCTTTGTTGATTCATGACAACGGGCGAGCAGGGGATGGCAATGCCCCGGTGGAAACAACCGGGACATTGCCGCCTCTCACTCGTCAAGGTGTTTCTCTTTGGCGCGATGGTTCTTTATGGGCATTCGTGGCGGCGATGGTGCTGTTTCATGCAGCGGCGGCGCCCGGCGGAGCTTATCTCGGTCTGTTCGTCAAACAGGATCTCGGCGCCAGTGACGGATTTTTGCCCTATCTTTTCATCGTTATGATGGTAGCCTGGATGGTGTTGGTGCGTCCAGCCGGGCGCTGGGCCGATCGACTGGGGCGCAAGCCGCTCTTGGTGCTGGGCTGGTCGGCTATGGTCGTACGCCTGGCCCTCCTGGCCGTGGCGACTGCGCCGAAGCAAGTTCTGTTCATTCAGCTGCTTGATGGCTTGGCCCAGGGATTGTTCGGCGTCCTCGCTGCCGCCTGGGTGACAGATCGCTTTGCCGACCCGCGCCGCACCGGCGCGGCGCAAGTGCTGGTCGGTTCGTGTTTGGTGCTTGGCTCAGCGCTGGGACCGCTCTTGGCTGGCCTGGTAGTGCCAATGCTCGGCTATCGCGGCCTATTCGCACTGTTGGCCAGCGTGGCAGGAGCGGCGACGTTGTTGGTGCTGTTTGGGGTGCCGGAGACACTTCCTTCCGTTCGGAGTTCGACGTTCCAGGTTCTGGATGCCAAGGTACGAAGCCCAGAATTCCGAACAGAGGAGAGTCAGGTATGATGGAGGGTTCATGCGTGTGCACTTCGGTCTCCGCTGGCAAATCGTCATAGTCGTCGTCTTATTCGTAGCGTCGCTGGCGGTACTGCTGTCGAGCCTGTTGGGGGTCATTCAGTTGCCGGCCCGCGAACAGGAAGTGCGGCTCCAGCTGATCGAGGTCAGCCGGCGCATGGCCGAGGAAGCAGCCCCCTTGCTCGAGGAGTTGCCGGAACCGTCGCACGAGCCGTTGCCGCACTGGCGCCAACAGTTAACCGATATTGCTAATCGCGCGCTGGAAGAACGGGAAGGTGTAGAGGGCGGCTTCTTTCTGCCTGGCGATTGGAATGAGGGTTATGGCCTGTTCCTGAGCCACGCCTTTCCTACCAATCCCGACCGGCCGCTCGAACCGGCTCACAAAGAGCCAGAACCGCCTCACAAGGACAAAAATCATAAAGACAAGAAGAAGAAGAAGAAACACCCATCGCTCCACCTGTCGCTGTCAGACGATCCGCCCCCCAAGGAAAAGCCGTACATTCACGATCAGTGCGTCAACAGTCTGAATCTTGAAGAAGGCGAGCCGCTCGTACAAGTCAGCGAAATCGGCCCCAGCCGCGTGATGATTGTCACCGAGCCGGTGGGCCGACAGCGGCCCGCCCGCATGGCCATCTGGGTCATGACGCGCCTGACCAGCCCTGAATACACCGCCGCTCAGCTGAGCCGTTTTCAAGCGGCAACTGGCCTGGCGATGGCCGGCATCCTCGCCGCTTTGGTACTGACGGCCAATCTCGGCCGCAATCTCCGCCGCGAGCGCCAACAGCGCGAACAGCTCCGCGAAGAGCTGCGCCGCGCCGAGCATCTGGCTGCCCTGGGCAAATTGCTGGCCGGCGTCGCTCATGAGGTGCGCAATCCGCTGGCTGCCATCCGCTCCACCGCCCAGTTGTTCCAGCGCCTGCCGCCGTCGTCGCGCGATCCCTCGATGCTCGATCCCATCTTGCAAAGCGTCGATCGCCTCAACGCCTTGGTGAGCCGGCTCTTATTCTTCGTCCGCACGGGCCACGAGGAGCGCAGGCCCGTCGATGTCAACGCCATCGTCCAGGAAACGCTGGCTCTGCTCCGCGCTCAGGCCGATTCGCAGCATGTCGTCTTGCAGACGGAGTTGGCCTCCGATTTGCCGCCGCTGGTCGGCTCAGCCCAGGCACTGCAACAAGTTGTGCTCAACCTGATGACCAACGCCTTGCAAGCAATGCCGGGGGGCGGCAAGCTGCTGTGCCGCACGCGCCGTTCCCCCTCTTTAACCCATTTGGGAGGAGATAAAGGGGAGGCCATCGAGCTATCGATTGCTGACACCGGACCGGGCATCGCGGCCGAGGAACTGCCGCACCTGTTCGAGCCATTTCACACCACGCGACCGGAAGGCACGGGCCTGGGTCTGGCCCTGTGCCGCGAGATCGTGCAACAACACGGCGGACGCATCGAACTGGATCATCAACCTGGCTGGGGTGCTGTATTTCGCGTGATTTTGCCGATGTCTTCTTAGCTGGATATATTTGGATAATATATATTATTTTATAGTAACCCTCTGTAAAATTGGTATTTCCCGATCATGGTTTTGCTTCGAGAGAAGACCCATGATGTTCTGCTCTTCGTTTTCACACCGAACCAAAAACAGGAACTTGGCATGGAATTTGCGTTACGTCAGGCGTGCCAAGCAAAAGGTTTGCTTGGCGCGGGAGGCCTGTCGCTATCAATGAGAGGAGGCGATCGGGATGTCACAGTCCAGTTTACCGGCTCAGCGACCGCAAGAAGACGCCCTGGCCATTTTTCTGGACCGGTTGCATCAAGTCCTGGACACGGATTGTGCCGGACGCGAACACGACTGGGTTGAAGCCGTCGAGGACGCCCTGGCCCGTCTGGAAGCGGCGCTCCAGCAGCATCAGGCAGCCGCCTGGCACCCGGAAGGACCGCTCGCCGAAATCGATCAAACACGCCCCACGCTCGTCCGGAAGGCCGACGAATTGCGCAATGACTACGAGGATTTGGCGAGGCAGCTCCCCGCCCTGCGTGAACAAGTGCGGCGTGCGGCGGAAGCTATTCGCCTGGATGGCGGTGACATTGCCGCCCTTCGCCAACAGGTGGAACAGCTCTTGGCTGGTCTGCAAGAGAAGCGAGAAGCCGAGATGAAGCTCGTTCTGGATAGCGTCAATACGGACATCGGCGCAGGCGATTGATGAGCGGAAATCGATGTGCTATTTTTTTCGACCTTTCAACAAGGAGCAGACGATGAAGCGTTTCTTGCTTGTGCTCTTGGTGCTCGTGGCTGGCGTCGTTGGTCTGGGATACTATCTGGGGTGGTTCCAGTTTGCAACCGAGCATACGGATCAAAAATCTCGCATCACGATCACAATTGATGAAGACAAGGTCCGCAAAGATAGCGAGAAAGCGAAGGAGAAAGTACAGGAAGCTGGGCAGAAGGTAAAAGAACAATTTGAATCTAAAAAGTAACTTTAGCCTGGCCTGTAGCGCAAGCGAAGAAAATCATCTCCTTGCTTGCGCTGCGGGCTGGCAAACCCTTTCCCCTCGTTCCCATGTTCTGCCTGGGAACGTCCCCTTGCGAAGTTCTGCTTCGCGTCCTCAGGACACCTTGAGATTTTCCGATTTTCTTGTACTCGCCTCTTGCAAAGCGCCCGCACCCTGATTATGTTCGGAAGTGGATGGGTGTGGTCGCAGCGGACCCCCCCACCACCCAACGTTTCCGGCTCTCTTCTTTTGATCCGCTAGTTGGGTGCTCCCGTGATTACGTCATCTCACGATGTGGTCCTGGTCGGCGGTGGCGCGGCGGGGTTGCGTGCGGCTATCGCTATCGCCCAGAGCGATCCGCGGTTGAGCATTGCCGTGGTCTCCAAAGTTTACCCGATGCGCAGTCATACGGTGTCTGCCGAGGGCGGCGCCGCAGCGGTGGTGCGCCCCGACGACAGCTTCGATGAACACGCCTACGATACGATCTCCGGCGGCGATTGGTTGTGCGATCAAGATGCCGTAGAGGCATTCGTCCACGAAGCGCCCGAAGAGATGCTGCGGCTGGAGCATTGGGGCTGCCCGTGGAGCCGTGAACCGGATGGCCACATCGCCGTCCGGCCGTTTGGCGGCATGAAGAAAATGCGCACCTGGTTCGCCGCTGATAAGACGGGTTTCCACCTGCTGCACACGCTCTTTCAAACCTCGCTCAAGTACACCCGCGTCGTCCGCTATGACGAGTGTTTCGTTACCAAGCTGCTGGTTGAGGAAGGCCGCGCTCAGGGCGTCGTGGCCATCGAGCTGATGTCGGGGCAAGTGCGGGCCATCACCGCCAAGGCCGTTCTTCTCTGCACCGGCGGCTGCGGTCGGGTCTTTCCGTTCACCACCAACGCCAACATCAAAAACGGCGACGGCATGGCCTTGGCCTATCGGGCTGGCGCTCCGCTCAAGGATATGGAATTTGTCCAGTATCACCCCACGGGCCTGCCGTTCACTGGCATTCTCATTACCGAGGCAGCGCGGGCCGAGGGCGGCTGGCTGCTCAACAAAGACGGCTACCGCTATCTGCAAGATTACAACCTGGGCACGCCGCAGCCGCATCCGGTGCTGCGCAGCATGGAACTGGGACCACGCGATCGCTTGTCGCAAGCCTTCGTCAAAGAGATGGAGAAAGGCCGCACGATTGAAGGACCATATGGGCCGGTCGTCCATCTCGACATCCGTCATCTGGGCGAGAAGGTCATCAAGACCAAGCTGCCATTTGTCCGCGAGTTGTGTCTGAAATATCAGAACATCGACCCGATTACGGAAATGATCCCGGTGCGTCCGGTGGTACATTACATGATGGGCGGTGTCCATACCGACATCAACGGGGCGACGCCGTTGCCTGGCTTATATGCGGCCGGCGAAGCGGCGTGTGTGAGCATCAACGGGGCCAATCGACTGGGTTCCAACTCGCTATCCGAGTGCCTGGTATTCGGTGCCCGCGCCGGCCGGGCCGCTGCCGCCTTCGCCGCCAACCAACCCGAAGCGTCGTCAGCTGTTCTCGCCCAGGCGGCCGATGAGCAGCGGCGGCTGGAACGGGAGCTGCTTCACAAGACCGACGGCCGCGAACGCATCGCCGTCCTCCGCGAAGAGATGCAGCAGATCATGGAAGGTAGCGCCGGCATTTACCGTTCGGGCGCTACTTTGACCGAAGCCGCCCGTAAGCTGCGCCAGCTGCAAGAACGCTTCCGCAATATCGCCCTGCACGATCACAGCCGAACATTCAACACCGAACTGATTGCTGCCCTGGAACTGTCCTACATGCTGGACGTGGCGGAGACCATCGTTCAGTCGGCCCTGCGCCGCGAGGAATCGCGCGGCGCCCATCAGCGCACCGATTTCCCGGCCCGCGACGATCAACGCTACCTCGCTCATTCGCTGGCCTATCGCAATGCCGACGGCTCGTGCCGCATTGAGTATTTGCCCGTGACCATTACCCGTTGGCCCCCCGGCGAACGGGTGTACGGAAAGTAAGCACCTATGTCTGACACCATTACCTTACATGTGGCGCGCTATCGCCCGGAAGTCGAAACCGAGCCGACCTTCCAGGAATATCAAACTCCCTGCCGCAAGGACTGGGTGGTCCTCGACGCCCTTAATTACATCAAGGACAAAGTGGATGGCACATTGAGCTATCGTTGGTCGTGCCGCATGGGCATCTGCGGCAGCTGCGGCATGACCGTCAACGGCGAGCCAAAGCTGACCTGTGCTACCTTCCTGACCGACTATGCTCCCGGCCCTGTTCGCGTCGAGCCGTTGCGTAACTTTCCCATTGTCCGTGATCTCGTTATCGAAATGAGCGATTTCATGCGCAAGTTGGTGCAAGTCAAGCCGTGGATCATCCGTGCCGACGAAAAACCGCTCTCCGAGGGAGAATATTTGCAAACGCCAGAAGAGCTGGACGAATATAAGCAGTTCAGCATGTGCATCAACTGCATGCTTTGTTACGCCGCATGTCCGGTTTACGGCCTGGAGCCGCACTTCATCGGACCGGCCGCCATCGCCCTGGCCCAGCGCTATAACCTGGACTCGCGCGATCAGGGGGCGCGAGAACGCATGGATCTGCTTTCCGATCACACCGGCATCTGGGGCTGCACCTTCGTGGGGGAATGCACCAAAGCTTGCCCCAAGAGCGTCGATCCGGCCGCCGCCATCCAGCGCTACAAGCTCAAGGCGGCCTTGTCGTGGTTCAAGTCGTTCCTTCTACCGCGGGGGGCGTCATGAGTCAGACACCAATCTACACCGAATATCATCCACGTTGGTATCGCCGCCGTACCTCCACCTACTGGTGGCTGCGCCGTCCATCGTACCTCGCTTTCATCCTGCGCGAACTGAGCAGCCTGTTCGTCGCTTGGTTTGTCATCTTCACTCTGCTCCAGATCCACGCCCTGAAACAGGGGGCGGAGAGCTATCAACGCTTCGTGGACTGGTCGAAAAACCCCGTGGTCTTGATTGTGAACATTATCGCTCTGTTTTTTGTAGTTTTTCACGCGATCACCTGGTTCAAGCTGGCGCCGCAGGCGATGGTAGTGCGGCTGCATGGCAAACGCGTTCCCGCCGCCTGGATCGCTGGACCCAATTATGCCGCCTGGGCCGTGGCCTCCGCGCTGGTGGCCTGGATTGTTCTGGGAGGCTAAAAGGCGGTCAAAACAAGGAACCGTCCAGACGCCAAGGACACCAAGAGAGGAAAGACAAAAGAAGGGAAAAAAGCATTCATAGAATTTCGTCTCTTTTTTACTTAGATTCCTTCTCTGTCTTTTCTTGGCGTCCTTGGCGTCTGGACGGTTAATCTCCTTGGGAGGTATAAATGACCAAGAAATCGCTAGAGCCATTTCTATGGACGCTCTTCAGCGCCGGCGGCGTGCTGGCGGCGCTGTTGATTCCCATACATTTGCTCCTGTTCGGGCTGGCCGTGCCTCTGGGCTGGGCTTATCCCAGCTATGAGCATTTGCTGGTCCTGTTGCGGCATCCCGTGACGCGGGTGTATCTGGTTCTTCTCTGCACACTGGCACTGTTTCACGGCGCTCATCGTTTTCGCTACACTCTGTACGATGGATTACAGATCAAGCATCTCAATGAGGTGATTAACGTGTTGTGCTACGGCGGAGCGATTGTCGGGTCGGTCTTGACGGTCTATCTGCTGTGGCGAATACCTTGAGAGGTTGCAGCCATGTTCGAGCTAAAGCGCATTGGGCCGGAAGCGATCCCGGCCGCTCTGGAAAAAGCCGAGCGTTACCGGCTGCTCAACCAGCCGGAGGCGGCCGAGAGCATCTGCGAAGACGTGCTGGCTGTCGAACCCGACAACCAGCCAGCCTTGATTACGCTCTTGTTGGCTCTGACGGACCAGTTCCATCAGGGTGATGCCGGTGCGTTTCATCATGCGCGGGAAATCCTGCCACGCCTGCATCACGAATACGATCGCTACTATTACGCCGGCCTGATCTGGGAACGCCGGGCCAGCGCCCGGTTGAGCCAGGCCGCCCCGGAAAGTAGCCGCGTCGCCTATCCATGGCTATGTAAAGCGATGGAGTTTTACGACAAGGCCGAGACCATTCGCCCGCACGGCAACGATGATGCCCTGTTGCGCTGGAACACTTGTGTCCGTCTCATCGAGCGCTACCATCTAGAGGCGGAGCCGGCCGAACGCTGGGAACCCGCACTCGAATAACAAATTAACCACAGAGGCACAAAGACACAGAGATGAACGAAGAAAGAATTAAGAACAAGAGTAGCAACATGCCATTCAAGAACCTGGCCGTAGCTGCTTCCATCCGGGTTCGAGTCGGTAGTCTTTTTTTTCTTTCTCTTTTATCTTCTCTGTGTCTCTGTGTCTCTGTAGTTAACTCTTCTTTGTCGGCTGCGGAATTGTCGCCGGAATGGCTCAAGCCGCTGACCTGGCGCTGCATCGGCCCGGCCAACATGGGCGGACGCATCACGGCACTGGCCGTCTACGAGGCCGATCCGAACACCTATTGGGTTGCTACGGCCTCTGGCGGTTTGCTCAAGACCACCAATAACGGCGTTACCTTCGAGCATCAGTTCGATCACGAGGCGACGGTGTCCATCGGCGACGTGTGCGTGGCACCTTCGGACAAAAACATTGTTTGGGTCGGTACTGGCGAGAGCAATCCGCGCAATTCTGTGTCCTACGGCGACGGTGTGTACAAATCGACCGATGGTGGCAAGACCTGGCAAAACATGGGACTGAGGAAGTCTTTTCAGATCGGTCGTATCCGTATTCATCCCAAGAATCCCGACATCGTCTACGTGGGAGCGCTGGGCCGATTGTACGGTCCCAACGCGGAGCGCGGCCTATTTAAAACTACCGACGGCGGCAAAACCTGGGAGAAAATCCTCGCCATCGATGACCAGACCGGCGTCATCGACTTGCACATGCATCCCGACGATCCGGAAACGCTGTTGGTCGCCACCTACGAACGCCAGCGCGATGGTTACGATTCCAATGATCCGGTCAAAAAATTCGGCGTCGGCAGCGGCCTGTATCGCACCAGTGACGGCGGCAAGAGCTGGCAGAAGATCACCAAGGGACTGCCTACCTGCAAGCTTGGCCGCATCGGCATCGATTGGTATCGCAAAAATCCGAATATCGTATTTCTCCTGGTCGAATCGGAGAAAATTGGCAGCAACCCGCGTGTGCTTGCCACGAATGGATCGAATGGCAAAGCAATGCCGTTTCTCGATCGTCTCGGCGGCCAGGCGGCCAACGTGCAAGACAAGCAGGGGCCGGACGGTTTCGAGTGCGGCGGCGTGTTTCGATCAACCGACGGCGGGCAATCGTGGACGCGCCTCAACAGTCTCAATCCCCGGCCCATGTATTTCAGCCAGATCCGCGTTGATCCCAACGATGACAACTATGTCTACGTCCTCGGCATCTCTCTGCATCGCTCCCGCGATGGCGGCAAAACGTTCGATGCCGAGAGCGACCGCGGCATTCATGGCGATCATCATGCCCTGTGGATCGATCCGCGCGACAGCCGGCATATGATCCTCGGCAATGACGGCGGTTTTTACGTCACCTACGACCGCACGGCCCACTGGGATCACCTCAACCATGTGGCCATCGGCCAGTTTTATCATGTTGCCGTGGACACGCGGCGCAATTATCGAGTCTACGGCGGCTTGCAAGACAACGGTACCTGGGGCGGACCCAGCCGCACACACAGTTCGGTCGGCCCCATCAACGAGGACTGGTTTCGTATCGGCGGTGGCGACGGTTTCCGCTGCGCTGTCGATCCGGATAATCCCGATCTTATATATTCCACGGCTCAATGGGGCGCCCTGCGCCGCAGTAATCTGCGCACGGGCGAAACCGCCTCGATCCGTCCGCCCAATGCCCGCCGTTATCGCTTCAACTGGAACACGCCGTTTCTCCTATCGCATCACAATCCGCGTATCTTTTACTGTGCCGGCAATGTGGTCTTCCGCTCTCTCGATCGCGGCAACGATCTGCGTGCAATGTCGCCGGACATCACGGCCACCGAGCACGGCAGCGCCAGCGCCCTCGCCGAATCGCCGCGCAATCCCGATGTCCTCTACGTTGGCAGCGATGACGGCTACCTGTGGGTGACGCGCAACGGTGGCAAAGAATGGACCAATATCACCAAGAATGTTGGTCTGCCCGGCCGGCGTTGGGTCGCCTCCATCGAACCATCGCGCTTCGCTGAGGGCCGGACCTACGTCGTCTTTGACGGCCATCGCTCTGACGACGATGAACCATATGTTTATGTGACCGAAGATTTCGGCAAGACATGGAAATCGCTGCGCGGCAACTTGCCGTCAGGATCGACGCGCGTGTTACGTGAAGACATCGATAATCCAGACCTTCTTTATCTTGGAACGGAATTTGGCGCCTGGTGTTCATTGAACCGTGGCCAGAGCTGGAATCGGCTGAACACCAACTTGCCGACGGTCGCTGTCCATGAGATCGCCATTCATCCAACGGCCGGCGAGGTCGTCGCCGCCACACACGGCCGCAGTTTGTGGATCCTCGATGTGACTGCCCTGCGTCAGTTGACGCCGCAGGCGCTGCAAGCCGACGCCCGTCTGTATCGTCCGGCAATCGCCGTGCGCTGGCGCATGGAACCGAGCCGCGGCCAAACCAATCGCCGCTTCGTCGGCGAGAACCCGCCCTTCGGCGCTATGATCTGGTACTCACTCGGCAAAAAAGCGACAGAAGCGAGTCTTAAAGTGTTAGATATCGAGGGCCAACTGGTGCGTGAACTGAAAGTGAAAACGCAACCCGGATTGCACAAGATCGTCTGGGACTTGACACGCACACCGCCGCAGCCCCGTCGTAGTCGGGAAGCTCCGCCGACCGGCCGCCCTGTTGCGCCGGGCAGCTACCTCGTTGTGCTAACCGTGGATGGCAACGAATACAAGCAGGTGCTGCGTGTTGAAGAAGAGAAATAAGGAGCAAGTTACCTCACATAAGTCCGCTGCGCTAAAGACCGACAGACATTTCCCCCTGGTGGGGAAGGGTTCGGGCAGGGGGCGAAACTCCGTGGTACACTTGCACTTCCCCCCTCACCCTTCCTCCCAAGGGAAGAGGGATTTTGTCCGCTAGCCCTAAGGGCACGATTCGGGTCGCGGGCTGGCAAATCTCCCTCCGCGCGGTATCCTGTGAAAATAGGGATTTTCTCACATTTCTCGGAGGGCACGCCATGAAATACCGACTGAGTTTGGCATTGTTGGCGATGCTGGCGATCGGTACGCCGGTTTGTGCCGTTGATCAGGAAGCGGTCCATCGAGCCATCGATCGAGGCATTACGGCGCTGCGCAAAATGCAACAGGCCGACGGTACCTGGCCCCACCAATACATCGGTGCCACGGCTCTGGCTGGCCTGACGCTGCTAGAGTGCGGTGCCAAGGAAGACAATAAGGACGTGCTCCGCGCCGCCGACGCTGTGCGCCGAGCCAGCATCGATTTGACGCATACGTATTCCATTGCCTTGTCCTTGCTGTTTCTCGACCGTCTCGGCGACCGCGAGGATGAGCCGTTGATTAAGTCCCTGATGTATCGTCTGCTGGCTGGGCAGAATGCCAACGGCGCCTGGTCCTACGGTTGCCCTGCCATTGGCGATGAGGAGAAGCGCGATTTGCGGGAGAAGCTGAAAAATCGCAAGGTAGCCGAGGCGCCCCCGCCGCGGGAGGTGGGCGCGCCAGGTTTTCCTCCCTTCCAACCCGGTCCCCTGGCCGGTGTGCTGGGGCCGGGCGGACAGGGCGACAACTCGAACACCCAGTTCGCCGCTCTGGGGCTGTGGGTAGGACGCCGCCACGGCGTAGCGATCGAACACGCCGCCAACCGGCTGGCCGACCACTTTCGCAACACACAAATGGAGGACGGCGGTTGGAGCTACATGTCCGTTCCCGGCATGGGGTCGACTCCAGCTATGACCTGCGCTGGCCTGATCGCCTTGGCCATCGCCGATGGTGCCGTCCTGGAGGATGCCCGCCAGCGCAAGCCGAACGCCAAGCTGCCTGACATTAGCAAGGACAAAGAGCTAAAGAGGGGCCTGGAAGCACTCGGCGCCGTCATCGACAATCCCCGAGGTCTCAAGCCCCAGCAGCCGGCCCCTCCGTTCGCTCCGCCGGGAGGCCGGTTTTCTCCCCCCGAGCGCGTGGGCGGACGATCGTATTATTTCCTGTGGTCGCTGGAGCGCGTGGCCGTGGCCCTCGATTTAAAAACCATTGGCAACAAGGACTGGTACGGCTGGGGCGCGGAAATCCTGCTGGACAATCAGATGCCAGATGGCAGCTGGAGCGGCGACTATGCCGGAGGCGGGGTCGATACCTGTTTCGCGCTGCTGTTCCTTCGCCGGGCCAATCTGGTCCGTGATCTGACCATTAGCCTCAAGGGCAAGGTCGTGGATCCTGGCGAGCGCGTGCTGAGCGGCACCCTCCGCGGCAAACGGCCCCGCAAGATGCTGTCCGGCATCGAGACCCAGGATGCCAGGCCGATGAAGAAGCCGCTCTTAAAAGTCATGTCAGCTGAAGGCAGCCGACTCGCCGACGACTTGGTGAAAGCGACCGGCTCACGCCGCAATGAGCTGATTTCAACTATGGAGACCGAGAAAGGCGTTCAATATACCGAAGCGTTGGCCGCGGCCATTCCCAAACTGGAAGGCGAATCCCACCGCAAAGCACGGGAGGCGCTGGCCAATCGGCTGACGCGCATGAAGGATGATACGCTTGTGGAATATCTGCGCGACGAGGATGCCGAGATCCGCCGCGCCGCCGCCATTGCTGCCGGACAAAAGGACAGCAAAGCACTGGTGCCAGACCTCATTGCCCTGTTGCGCGATCCCGAAATCCGTGTGGTTCGGGCCGCTCATGCCTCTCTGAAGGCGCTTACGGACCAAGACTTTGGCCCCGCTGCCAACGCCACACGCGAAGAACGCGATCAAGCCATACGGCAATGGATCGAGTGGTGGAGCAAACAACGCAAGAAGTAAATGTGTCGGAAGCGTAAGCGACAGCATGTCCGCCGTCGCTTACGCTTCCGGTTCGTTTGGGTTTAGTGACTCCGCACCGGCGTCTGATTGCCGGCCGTGGTCGCCGACGCCGACTCTTCCTCCGGCAGCAGCTGTTCCTCTCTGGGAATACGCATCGCATAGAACGAGCGCCACACGAATATCAGAGCAATCACCAGCATTGCCAGGCCCACCAGCGGAGCATAGTCCCGTGTGCCTTCGTGCTGGGCCGCCAAGCGCAGATGGACGGCGATCTCTACAGCCAACAAACCAAACAGCGTCGAGAACTTGATGATCGGGTTGAGCGCCACCGAAGTCGTGTCCTTGAACGGATCGCCGACGGTGTCGCCCACGACCGTGGCGGCGTGCAACGGCGTGCCCTTCTCCTTTAGATCTACTTCGACCAGCTTCTTGGCGTTGTCCCAGGCGCCGCCAGCGTTGGCCATATAGATAGCCTGGAACAAACCGAAGATGGCGATGGACACCAGGTAGGCGACGAAGAAGTTCGGATCGAAGAAGGCAAACGCCAAGGTGATGGTCATGAGCGCGATGAAAATGTTCCACATGCCGCTCTGGGCGTACTGCGTGCAGATGCGCACGACCGTCTTGGAATCCTCGATGTCGGCCTCTTTCTTATCGAGGTTCATGTTCTTCTTGATGAAGGCGACAGCCCGGTAGGCGCCCGTGACCACTGCCTGCATCGAAGCGCCGGAGAACCAGAAGACCACCGCGCCGCCGCAGATAAAGCCGAGCAGGACCGGAGCATCGGTCAAGCTCAGGGCCAACAGGCCCACGCTCTTGAGCAACAGAATGATCGAGAAAATCATGGTAGTGGCACCAACGACGGCGGTGCCGATCAACACCGGTTTGGCCGTGGCTTTGAAAGTATTGCCGGCCGAATCGTTGGCTTCCAGATAATGCTTGCCGCGCTCGAAATTCGGCGAAAAGCCGAAGTCGCGCTCGATCTCTTCATGAATGCCGGGAATCTGTTCGGTCTGGGCCAACTCAAAGACAGACTGAGCGTTGTCCGTCACCGGGCCGTAGCTATCCACAGCGATGTTGACCGGCCCCATACACAAAAAGCCGAATGCCACCAGGCCAAAGGCAAAGACGGAGCCGTATGGCCCCATCACCTTAATCAGTTCGGCGGTATATTGAGGCGATTCTACGGAGCTGACCGCATAGGCGACGGCCATCAGGCTAGCGATGAGCATTCCTTTCCAGAAGGCGCTGAAATTGCCAGCCACGATACCGGAGAGGATCGTCAATGATGAACCGCCCTCGCGCGAGGCCGTGACGATCTCGTGGACATGTCGGGAGTGTGAGCTGGTGAAAATCTTGGTGAATTCCGGGATCAGCACGGCAGCCAGAGTGCCGCAACTGATGATCGTCGCCAATTGCCACCACAGGTGCGGCATTTGAACCACGATAGTACCGGCCTTCACCGAGAGATCGTTGAGTAGCAGCCAGCTCATGCCGAATGAAGTCGAGATACACAGAATCGAGGCGATCCAGATAAGACGCGTCAACGGCTGCTCAAAGTCGAATTCGGTTCGCCCTTCGTACTGCTTTTCCGAGATCCACTGGTTGACGAAGTAGGAAACACCGGACATGAAATCCATGAGGAAGCGCATGGCAAAGATCCAGACGATGAGCTTCGCTTGCAAATCGAGATAATTGGTGGTGGCAAGTTTGGAGTCCGGCCGGGCGATTGGGTTGGGTTCCAGCCCGAACAGGCCGCGAATGAGGTTTTCGGTGACGGCCAAGGTGATGAAGGTGATGAGGGCGACGCCGGTGACACCGTAGGTCTCGAAGCCGTCGGCGGTTGGGCCGACTGAGTCACCGGCATTGTCACCCGTGCAGTCGGCGATGACGCCGGGGTTGCGCGGATCGTCTTCTTTGACCTTGAAAACGATCTTCATCAAGTCGGAACCGATGTCGGCAATCTTGGTGAAGATGCCGCCCGCGATGCGTAATGCCGAAGCGCCCAGCGATTCGCCGATGGCGAAGCCGAGAAAGCAATAGCCTACAATCTGTCGCGGCACGAACAGCAGGATGATGACCATCATCACCAGTTCCAGCGAAATCAGGAACAGACCCACCGACATGCCGGCTCGCAGCGGAATGTTGACAACGTCCCACGGCTTGCCACGCAGCGAGGCGAAGGCGGTCCGGCAGTTGGCGTACGTGTTGACACGGATGCCGTACCAGGCCACGGCGTAGGAGCCCCCCATGCCGACGATGGAGAAAAGCAACACCAAAATAAGTGTGGTGATGGGCGTAATCTGCTCGGCGGATGCTGCTTCCTTGACGCCAGCTTCTTGGCTGAAGCCAAGCAGATAGTAGCCGATGGCACAGGCGATTAGTACGAACAGCATGAGTAAGAACTTACCCTGCTGAATCAGGTACGTCTTGCAGGTGGCATAGATGGTATCAGCGACGTTGAGCATCGACCGATGGGCCGGCAGCCGGTGGATCTGCGTGCGCAGATAGAGGCTGATGCCCAGGGTGCCGCAGATGACCCAGGCGCCAAGGAACAACAGCCACCAGGCACTGATGCCACCGAGACTGGTGAATGTGCCTTCGTGCAAGTCCGGAATGGCCAGGTCGGCCTCGCTGGCGTAGGCTGAGGCCGAAGCCGCAAGCAGCACTGCCAGGGCGCCGAGGATCGCGGTCAGGTTCGATAGCCGAAGCCGTCGGCAAATGTATGAGGTAATCATGAGCGGTAAAATCTCCTTGGAAGGACTTCCTATCAGGTTAGTTATCTCACCCATGCATCGCGAAGCCGGGGTGAGTCGGCATACCCGCAGAATACGATAAGGATAGGGGGTATCGGCGGCGAAGTCTACGGATGGTTGTGCGAGGTCAACGCAGGCGGCGCCAGCCGCGACGTACAAGGATGCCCCAGGCGCCTCCGTTTTGGCCGATCGGAAGGCCCCTCCTCTGTGGCAATCGTGCCCATTTACCGCTACCATGACGACTCCAAGCGATTCTCGCGGAAAGGTTTCGCCTTATGACCGTGACGCTCCCCCCTATCCTAACAGTTGCCGAATTGCAGCGGCTGCTGACGCAAGCAGAGCCGGCTGCTCTGCTGGTCCCTCCGCGCATTCTCCGTCGCGTCATCAAAAGGGACCGCGAGTTAGTGGGTCCAGGCTTGCAGGTGCCGCACCACAAAAGCTACGTTGTGGCCCGCGAGCGCTTACTGTGCTTCGTCGCTGCCAAGGAACTGGGCCTCGAGCCTGGCTGCGAACTGGCACCGACCCTGGTGCTGTTGCCGTGGCCGGATCGACAGCCTTTAACAGAGCGCGACCGCGCGAGGACACTGCTGAGATACTGGCGCTTGCTGTTCCACGCACGAGTTCACTTAGCATTACAAACGCAGGGCACGGGCGACGGATTGCGTTCGCGCATCCAGCACATCGGCGTGACCGAATTCAACGAAGCAAAGGCTGTATTGCAACAAGAGCGTTATCTGCTGCCGCCTGGCGATGCGGCGACGGCCTATGAGGAATTCGCCGCCGTTTACCTGGAACTACGCTATTTCGCGCCGCACATGCTGCCTCTGTACTTCCCGGCCTGTTCGCGGCCAGAAACGATCGCCGCCGTACTGGCCCAGGACGTGGATGCGGCCGGTTTGTTTACCGCTACACGCCTGGAAGGCGCTCCGGACCCTACTCCTTCGCCTATTTCGTCGTTGGAGGGTGAACGAGTCGGAAGCGTAAGCGACGGCGAACTATCCGTCACGTACGCTTCCGGCTCGTTGCAAGCAGGGGATGCTCCACGCGCCTATCGGCGTTTGTTGGAGCGTGCCGACAGAGCCAGTGCGCGGGGCAACATGGTCCGCGCCGCTATCTTTCGCATGTGTGCGGTGCGGCTGGCCCCTGCCGGTCAGGCCAATCCCACCCGTGCCGCCGCCTATCGGGAGATGGAACACTTCAGCAAGCGCTTGCAGAACGCCCTTGGCTATTCCAACGAGGTTGCGGCCGACTGGCGGCAAGCTCTGTTCGCGTTATTAGAACCCGCCTCCCGCGGCATCTGGCCCAGCGAAAGCCGAATGCTCTACGATTTGCAAAAGGCGTGCCTCGATCGGGAGCGGCCGGTCTATGCCATCGATCTCGTCGAATGGTTCGTCTCTTGGGGCCGCCGGCCCATCAAACGCTTGCTGCCTTTCCATGATTCCGTCCGCATGGTCAAGCACTTGCGCAGCGCCCTGCACCGGCTGACTGCCATCCGTCTTGCCGAGCCGATTCGCCGCCGTCTCTTCTCGTTGCTGATCGAATCGACACACCAGGCCGAGCATCGCTTGCGCCAGCGCCTCCGGCCGGTTATCGGCGCGGCCTTGAACAAAGTCGGTCTGGCGCCGCACAGCATCGCCGAAGAAGTGGCGCGCGACAAGGTAGTTGAAGAGCTGATCGATCTCGTCGTCGAGCACGGCTTCCTCGGCATGAGCGATTTGCGCGACGCCATCGCGCGGAATCGCCTCAAGCTACCGGACCTGACCGGTGCAGAAGCGAGCGGACTGGCCAAGATGGTCGCCGGTTTGCGCACTTTTTTCCTCGGCGATGCGTTGATCCGCGCCAATCGCCAGCTTGCTTCCGATCTCGATGGCGTTTATCACCGCGGCGAGATTTACCTGCGCTGGCTCCAACGTCTCAGCGCTGCCGCCTTCGGTACGCGCATCGGCCGGCTGCTGACGCTGTACATCGCTCTGCCGTTTGGCTGTTCGTTGGCTGTGCTGAAGGTCTGGGACGAAGTGATGGAACACCTCTACGGGGGGCCGCCCGAACACAGCGCGGCAGCGCGCGAGGCAGCCAAGCAGATTAATCCCTACGCTTTCACACTGCTTGGCCTGTTTTTCCTGGCTCTGTTTCACATTGGTCCCTTCCGCCGCACTCTGTTGTGGGCAAGTATGAAAGCCTGGCACGGCTTACGCTGGTGCCTGCACGACCTGCCTGCCTGGTTTGTGCGTTTGCCCTGGCTAGTGCACCTCTTGCAAAGCCGGCCGTGGCTGTTCCTGTTTCAATTTGTCCTCAAGCCGCTGCCGTGGGCCGTTCTCTGCACACTCCTATTGCGCTATTTCGGATGGAATTTAACTACTTCTCTCGCTGCGGGAGCAGTAACCTTCGCGGCCGGCAGCCTGCTCTTGAATTCGCGCTGGGGCACCTATGTCGAAGAAGTGACCGTGGACCATTTGATGCGCACCTGGCAGCTCGTCCAGGCCGACCTTGTGCCCGGCCTGGTGCGCTGGGTCATCTATCTCTACCGCCGCTTGCAGGAAGAGGTAGAGCGCCTGATCTACACCGTAGACGAATGGCTGCGCTTCCGTCCCGGCGACAGCCGCCTGTCACTCCTTGCCAAACCCATTCTTGGCTTGATCTGGTTTGGTATCACCTACCTATTCCGGGTGATTTTCAACCTGTTTGTCGAGCCGACATTCAATCCCATCAAGCATTTCCCCACCGTGACGGTGACGGCCAAACTGCTTTTGCCGATCTACCCGGAATTGCTCCGCACCTTCCGTGCACCGGTCGTGCCGGTGCTGGGCAAGGCGATGGGCAATACCGTGGCCGCCACGGCCATCGGCCTGCTGCCTGGCCTGGCCGGCTTTCTCGTTTGGGAATTCAAGGAAAATTGGCGGCTCTATCGCGCCAATCAATCGCCGACTTTACGCCCCGAAATTGTCGGACATCACGGCGAAACCGTGCTGCGCCTGATGCGTCCCGGCTTCCACTCCGGCACGCTGCCGAAGTTGTATGCGCGCTTGCGTCACGGCCGCGGCCGTTCGCCGCGCAAGCAACACGAAGCACTGCACCATCTCCGTCAGCGCTTGCAGCAATTTGTCGAGCGCAATCTGTTTACCGTGCTGGCCGGCAGCAAAAGCTGGGGCAATGCCGTACCCTTGCATGTCGGCACAATCCACATCGCTACCAATCGCATCCGCATCGAATTGACCGGGCCGTCTTCGAGCATTCACATCGATTTCGAGGAACACGGCGGCTGGCTGCTCGCCGGCCTGACTGGCCCGAGCGCAGGTCAACAAACCTGGCTGTCTCTCCTCAATGCCGAACAGGGCATGGCCTTTCGCGATGCCCTGGCCGGTTTCTACAAGCTGGCTGGCGTCCATGTGGTGCGTGAACAGCTAGAAGCACAATTGCCGACCGGAACAATCTACGATCTGACGGAGAAAGGGCTTGTGGTTTGGCCGCTAATGGAGCAGAACGGCGCTGCCGTCTACGATCTGGAAGTTAGTCCCCAGAAAGAAACCCTGCTCTATGCGGCGACGCCCATCTACTGGGACGATTGGGTACAGATCTGGCAACGCGATCACGACGGCAAGGGTCATGTGCCGTTATTGCCGTTGCCCATACGTTTGCTGCCGCAGAGCGAAACACGGCTGCCTTCGGGGTAATTGCTTTCTGTGCCCTTTAGTACAGCAGCATATCATGTCCGCGCGCCGGTCCCGTTTTGAATTTTGTCAGATCGACGTTGAATTTCGGGTCCATTTTCATGCCGTCAGAGCCGACGCGGATCAGGCGCACCCAGAAATCGTTCGAGCGATCCATCGTGCTTAAAAGCGAATTGGTGACGTACATGCGCTGGCCGTCGCCGGTCAGGTGCAGCATATTCGGCTCAACACCAGGCTTAACGCTACTGAAGAGTTTCGGATTCTTCAGATCGCTTACATCCCACTGTTGCACCTCATCCGAGGCGAAACAGCTGACGAACAGGAAACGGCCGTCGGGCGACTGGCTGAGATCGACAGGCAATTTGCCGGTGTCGCATAGTTTGCGGGCCGTGTAATGATTCTGGGCATCGCCTTCCCAGACCCAGATGGAATCGGCCAGGGCACAATTGACGTAACCATGCCTGGCGTCCTTTTTCAGCGACCAGCGACATTCCAAGGGCGATGCTGCGGTCGTGAGCGTCTGAAGCAATTTGCGCCCACGGAAGTCCCAAATCAGCAGTTTATCGCCGAACTGTTTGAGGTCCATCTGCGCCATGGGCTTGCGATAATTCTGCGGCGGCGTGAAACTGGACGTGACCATGCGATTGAGATCCGGGTTGATAGCCACGTCGTAGCCGTAGGGCGCTTCTTTGGGCATCTCGAAGGTACGGATGAGTTTTCCGTCGTTGCTGAACTCGGCGAGTCCGGCCGGCAGTCCGCCGTCCTTACCGCCGAGGAAGCTGATGAGCATTCGGCCGGGCAGTGCATAAGGCGAGTGCGGACCGGTCAACCCGGTATCCTTGGCCGAATCGAATGCCTTGACCAGCTTTGGCCTGGCGGGATCATCGGCCACGTTGATGACGAACAGGCGATTCGAGAACAGACTGCACCCCCAGATGTGCGTACGGTCGTCGGTGAAGCCGAAATGGTGCGTTTCGTTGCCAGCCGAGCCGAGGTCAAGCTGATAGAGGATGTGGCCGTACTTCGGCGATTGGGCATCGACATCGATGACGGCGAGGAAATCGTTGTCCTTGGCATCGGCATCGACGCAGAAGACGTAGAGATATTTCTCCGGCTTCTCCAGCCGCTTGACAAAAGGCGACAAACATGTCTCGGCCGACGCGAGCGCCAGCAAGCTAGCGAACAGAATCGCCGTCAGGGCCATCACGGTCCAGCAACGTATCGATATCACGGCAGCCTCCGGAAAATGGTCCGCGAAAAATAGGTGCAAACGTCCTCGTATCATGGTACTATCCTGTTCTGGAAAAGGGTAGTCAACCACCACAACCCAGGAGATTCACCATGACGAAACGCATCTTGCTTGCTCTCGCACTGGCAGCTGCTTGTCTGGCAAGCCAGCAAGCCCGCGCCGATGTCAAACCCCATGCGTTGTTCACCGATGGCATGGTGCTGCAACGCGGCATGAGTTGTCCTGTTTGGGGAACCGCCGATCCCGGAGAAATTGTCGAAGTGTCCCTCGCGGCGACAAACAAGAACAGCTCCTTCGCCGTCCGCAGTAAAATTACGGCTGATAAAGAGGGCAAATGGCGAGTTTCTCTCTCGTTTTCTCCAGAGGAGGCCGGTGGACCGTATGAAATGACCCTTAAAGGCAAGAACACCATCACCCTCAAGGACGTCTACATCGGCGAGGTGTGGATTTGCAGCGGTCAGTCGAACATGGAATGGCCGCTCAGCCGCACGGACAATGCTGAGGAAGCCATCCGGAAAGCGACGAACCCCCATATCCGCCTGTTCACCGTGCCGAAGAACACTGCCGATAAGCCGCTGGATCACTTCAAAGGCGATCCGAAATGGCAGCAATGCAATCCGGACACCGTGAAAAATTTCTCCGCTGTCGCTTACTTTTTCGGTCGCGATTTGCAGAAGGCGCTGGGCGTGCCGGTCGGCTTAATTCACACTTCCTGGGGGGGCACCCGCGCCGAAGCCTGGACCCGGCTGGCCGTACTCGAAGCACAGGAGGAATGGAAGAACGAAGCCGCCGACTATGCCAAAGCGCTAGCGAAGTACAAAGAGACGGCGGCCAAGGCCAAAGCCCAAGGCAAGAAAACGCCACGCGGACCAGGATTGCAAAACGCCCCGGCGGCGCTGTACAACGGCATGATCGCTCCACTGATTCCCTACGCCATCAAAGGTGCCATCTGGTATCAGGGTGAATCGAACGCTGGCAAAGCCTATGCCTATCGCAAGCTGTTCCCGCTCATGATCCAGAACTGGCGCGACGATTGGAAACAGGGTGATTTTCCTTTCCTGTTCGTGCAGCTGGCACCGTTCCGGGACATCGTGAGTGAGCCGCAGGAAAGCGAATGGGCCGAGCTGCGCGAAGCGCAGCTGTTAACCAGCCTGCACTGCAAGAACACCGGCATGGCCGTCATCACCGATGTCGGCGATCCCAAGGATATTCATCCAAAGAAAAAGGAACCGGTCGGCGCCCGACTGGCTCTGGCGGCGCGCGCCATTGCCTACGGCGAGAAGATCGAGTATTCCGGTCCCATTTATGACAAAATGGAAGTGAAAGATGGCAAAGTGGTGCTGCACTTCAAACATGTCGGTAAAGGGCTGGTGGCGAAGGATGGACCGCTGACCGGCTTCACCCTCGCTGGCACCGACCGCAAATTCTACAACGCCCAGGCTGAGATCCAGGGCGATAGCGTGCTGGTCTGGTGCGACCGGGTGCCTCAGCCGATGGCCGTGCGCTATGGCTGGGCCAACTATCCAGTCGTCAATCTGTGGAACAAAGATGGCCTGCCCGCCTCGCCATTCCGCACCGACGATTTCCCCGGCCGGACAGCGCCCAAACACTGAAGACGGGAATTGCAGCAAGCAGCTGGCCTCATACAAGATCCCGATATTGCTATCTTTTTCTCCCTCTCCCCTTGGGGGGAGAGGGAGATACCCCCCTCCCTCACAAGAGGGGAGAGGGAAGAAAGACAGTGATAGGATAGCATCCACGGGAACCTGGATCAGCCGACTGGTGTGCTTCCCACCAGCCGACTAACGTTGGTCCTTCGCTCCACTTCTCCGGCCAGCAGCAGCCAACGCCGCGGCAGAGGGGTTACGGCGCGCGTTGACAAGGGAAGGAAAGTACACAACGTGGGCCGGCTGCCGTTGGCAGCGGCCATTTCAAGAATGAATTGATAGCCCGTCGAATATGGATGCGTGAAACAGTCGGCGATACAATCGCGGTCGCGCTGCTGCGGAAACAACCAGTCCAGAATCAGATCGCAGCGGGCCTTTTCCACATCACTTACCGACAACCCCGTTCGTTCTTGCCAGCGGGAGTCCCAGCCTTCGATGCCGTTGTCCAGGTCCAAGAGTAACGGCAGCCAATCGGGCGTCGGCATACGGAGAGAGGAGAGCGTGTCCGTTTGCCGAAGGAACGCCACTGTCAGGAGCTGGTCATCCCATTGCTCCGCAGCTGTTTCCACCCGGCACCAGAACAACGATTGATCCCGGCGGCGGAAGGGCAAGACGCCGACGAGGGGGGACAACCCGGTGCAGAGCACCTGCATCAGTTCTTGCTGACTGACCCAGAAGGGGAAAGGGGCTGTCCGACCAAGCAGTTCCTCGGCGCGAAAGCCGGTCCAGTGCAGCCAGGCAGCGTTGGCGTAAATCAGCACGCCGGACTCATCGAGAAGAAGGATACCCTCGGCGGCCTGGTCGAGGATGCGCCGCCACAGGGCGGCAAGCGCGATCGGCGCCCGCGGCGCTGCGGCAGTCCCGATCATGGCATAGCGGTGGGCCACGTAATAAGCCAGTGCTTGGAGCACAATGGTATCCTCGGCGCTGAAACCACGCGCTTTGTTGGCGAGGGCGATATGGCCCAGGATCGTTTTGTTGTGGATCAAAGGACACGACAGCAAGCTGCCCAGAGGCGGACCGCCGCGCGGCGATACAAGCTTCAGATCATTGAAGAGGATCGGCTCGCTGCTGATGGTGAAGCTCCAAACACCACCGTAGTCTTGCGACCAAGGCAGCCAGCTGGCGGAGAAAGCGCCCGTGTGAACAGGGAAGGTCCATCTGCCGCTGACATCTTGCAAGCCGATCCAGCCAGCCGTCGCTCCCAGGAATTCCTGGAAGCTGAGTAAAAGGTCGTTCAGTTCCGGGAACAGTTGACCCGGACTCACTGCTGTCTTTTTGGGAACTAGAGGCATCATGCGTGCGTCTACATAAAAGGTCCGTGCTGGGGAGATGAGGATGGGCTCCACTGCACATCCTCTCTTTTGGCCGGTTGTCATAGCGCGAGAGCCTCTTCGTCGCCTTGTGCCTTGGCGAACGCGCTGGTTCCGAGGAGTGCGTCTTCTTCCTGAGGTTGATGAAACTCTTGTATTATCGCAAAATCTATGCCAAGCCTCGGCCACGTATCCCCCGGCGAGTGGAGCGTGGAAACAGCCCGGTGAATGCTCACCGGACTGTTTCCACGCCCCGCTCGCTGGTTGGTTTCTTGACAAGACAGCCAATGAAACGAATGCTTGAACAGTTCGATAGGTTTCCGCGAGTTTTCCCTCAAGGGTTGTCACAGCGGGAGTGAACTTCCGTATGAATCTTATAGAGAGAATGGTTTTCCGAAGTCCGGGGAGAAGAGCGCGACGTGTCTGCAACGCTACGAGCCTGGTACTTGCAAGGCGAAAAAGGAAGTGAAAGCGAGGTCCTGAGTTGTTTGTTACGACAATGGGCCAGCCGTCCGGAGAACAGCTCCTGGTGCATCGATTGTCTGCGTTGGACGCCCGATGTGGCGTCCTTGGTGCAAGCCCATCAACCCAGCGTGCTTGTCGTGTCCGATCCGACGTGCCTGGTCGGTTCGTGGCTGACCGAGGTGCTGGTCAGCGGGGTCGGTCTGGTTGCGGCCACACCTTTGGAACATGCCGCCGCCCTCTTGCCGCTGGCCGAACAATATGCCGTCGAGATGGTACCGTTGCCGGTCAACATCGAGGGATTGGGCTTGGCCCTTCTCGGCGCCTTGGCAGCGGCGCGCCGCCAGCGCAGCTGGCAGGCACGTATCGATCAGTTGCAACAACGCCTGAACGACCGCATCATCATCGAGCGTGCCAAAGGCATCCTCAGCGAGCGCCTGGGTATCTCGGAGAAAGAAGCCTACCAGCGCTTGCGTTTGCAATCGCGCCGCCAACGCCGTCCCATCCGCGACATCGCCCAGTGCTTGCTCGACGCTCAGCCGCTCTTTTCCCCGGAAAAAAACGGCTCGGGAGGATCGCCCAACTCCCTTTATCAATCTCTGGCAGATCGCTCCAGCGAAAAAATGTGAGGCGAACAGCTAGCATCAGCCGGGCCGTTCGCCAGACTTACCCAGTAAAGGCAAAATAGCGAAAAAATTTGCTTGACAGTTTCCCCAGCGTAACATAAAGTTAATGTTCTCTTACACAGGGCTGGCTCTGCTGATCGCCGGTCTTGTGGGGTTTGTGAAGGAAGCACCTGCCCCATTTGGGGAACATCTCACCGGATGGATGTTCCCTCAAGCGAAGCCCCGTCTGCCTTCGCTTGTCTCTCTCCTGACTTAGGTGTTTGTGGCCCCGTCTTCGGATCGGCGGTGCCTCAAACAACGACCAACACGCCGTGTCGGGTTTAGCGACGAGCAGTGTGGCCGTCTGCCTCACTTTACTCCTCGCCCAAACCAAAGATTCGTGCGCGTAAGTCGTTGTCTTGGATGGGAGGTGGGAAACCCCTGCCGCGACCTCATTGTCCGTAGGGGGAAACATCCCTGCGTAGATTCATTGGCATCCTCGGCCTGATCCTGGAGGTGCTCCGGATCCTGGATAGCCCAGTGCGCCGGTGTTGTTGGCCGGTTGTTTTTCTCGTTCCCATGTTCCGCGTGGCAAATGAGTGAACGAGAAGCCGGTAGGGAGACAATGAGATGAGCAACAGTCGTATAGCCTTGGTAAGTGACGACTCCGATCTGGCCGGCAGTATTCAAAGCCACCTGAAAAAGAGCCTGGGCCGGCGGGTCTTCCAATGCGACTTCGGCTCGGTTCGCACGCATCTGAGCCAAGAAACCGATGGCTTGCTGTTGTTGGCCGCGGCTTCCAGTGCCGAGGCCGAATCGATCTTTCAGCTGGTCCGCGAGATCTACATCCGCAAATTGCCGCCTGTCATCATGATTGTGGCTGGCGAAAAAGTGGGTCCGATGGACGAGTTGCAACAATACGTGGCCCAGTATCTCCATTGGCCCCTGGACGCCGATCGCCTGACGCAAGTCATTCGCCAGCGCATCGGCCGGGTCCGGGGTTTTGCCGGTACGGATTCACAAGAGTCCCTTGAGCAGGTCATCAGCCGGCAGTTGCTGTCACAGACGCCCTCGCTGATGCCGTTGGTTGAGCGTCTGGCTTTGGCGGCCGCCCATGAAGTCACCGTGCTTTTGACCGGCGAGACCGGCACAGGCAAGACCTTCCTGGCACGGCTGATCCACGATTGCTCGGCGCGGCGGGAGGAACCGTTTGTGACGGTCCCCTGTGGCGCTCAGCCGGCCAATCTGATCGAAAGCGCCTTCTTCGGCCACGCCAAGGGGGCCTTCACGGGAGCCGATCGCGCCAAGATTGGCAAGTTCGAGGCCGCCGGCAACGGCACCATTCTGCTCGACGAAATCGACACGCTGGGCATGGAACAGCAGGCCGCCCTGCTCCGCGTCATCGAAACAGGCGAGTTCGAGCCTGTCGGCAGCAATGACACGCGTCATTGCACGGCCCGCATTATCGTCGCCAGCAATTGGGACCTCGAAGAAGCCGTCTCTGCCGGTAAGTTCCGCCAAGATTTGTACTATCGCCTCAACGTCATGTCGTTCCATCTGCCGCCGCTGCGCGAGCGCATCCAGGACATCGCCCCGCTGGCTCGCGCTCTGGTGGCGCGCTTTAACACCAAGTTCCGTAAGGAGTTGTTCGACATCAGTCCCCTGGCGATGGACGCCCTGGAATCGTTCCCCTGGCCTGGCAATCTGCGGCAGATGGAGAACTTTATCCAGCAAGCGGTGTTGGTCAGCAGCGGCTCAGAACTGTTGCTGGAGCATCTGCCGCAACAGGTCCGCGAATATCGACCGGCTCGAGTTCTCATTCCGGCCCGCGTCAATGGCGATTCACTGACCCGCAACCGCGAACAGGTGGAGCGAAACATTATCCAGCGCACCCTGGTGGTCAACGGCTACAGCCGCGTCAACACCGCCAACGCCCTGGGCATCAGCCGTGTCACGCTGTACAAGAAGATGAAAAAGTACGGCCTACTGCGAAACAGCAACGGCATGGAGAATTCGTAGTGCCTGCTGCCCACGTGCCGGGAGCGCAGGGCCCACTGCTTGTGTACCCTGCGCTCCCGGCACGTGGCGGAGCCAAAAAAAAGAGAAAGAATTTATTCTCTCCCGAACGCGACCGAAACGAAATGTTAACCATAGTTAACGAAACGTAAAGGGGCACCCTTAACATTCGTTAACGATCCGTAACATCTCTCCCTGCATTTCCGCCTTCCATGTGTCGCGGCTCGCTTGCGCCTCCTGCTTATACAAGATCCCGAGAGTTGCTGTCTCTTCTTCTCCCTCCGTGTGGGAGGAAGAAGAAAGGCGGCGAGGAAACAGAAACAGCGGGAACCTGTATCAGAGAGTCTCGGCGAATCAACGCGAAACACAACGCGTCTCTCTCGACTTCGGATCGAATGAAACGGCGCTGACGCGGGCATGCGGACCGATAGCGACGGTGTAGCCGATCTTCTTCCATTGGTCGAGCTGTTCCCTTGGCCAGCGTCCTTCGACGAGGAGGTGCAAATCGCCCTCCGTGTGCAGGCGCGGCGCGGCGACAGCTTCCTCCAGAGAAAGGCCGCGGCCGACGTAGCCAAGCAGCACTTCGAGCACGGCGTTGGGGATCTTTCGGCCGCCCGCTCCGCCCAGCGCTGCCACAGGGGTGCCGTTGCGCAAAACGATGGTCGGGCACATATTGTGCAAAGGCCGTTTGCCTGGGCCAACCGAATTGGGATGCCCGGGCCGCGGCTCAAAACGAGACATACCATGTCCCAAAATCAGCCCCAAACCCGGCACCGTTACACGCGCCCCGAAATGGCTGCCGTGTGTCAGCGTCAGGGCAATCAGGTTGCCCTGCGCATCGGCGGCACTAAGATGAATCGTCCCGCCCGCCGAGCCACGCTTGACCGTAGTGCGGACAGGGCTTCCTTTTTCCAACGCTTCGCGCACCTGTGTGGCCAGGCGCCGGGCGTATTCGGATGATAATAGCTTATCGAGAGGGATTTTCTCTTTTTCAGGATCGCCGAGACAACGTAAGCGGTCCTCCCAGACCAGGCGCAGAGCTTCGAGGAGCATCCGGCTGCTTTTCGCCGTGCCCGCTGTCTCCTTGTCCCAGCCCAACTCCTTAAGAATGCCCAGCGCCTCCAGCGCGGTTGCGCCGCCGGCCGTGAGGGGAGCCGTGTAAATGGAGCAGTCATGCCAGGCGAATGTGAGCGGTCTGACTTCCCGGGCGTGATAAGCGGCCAAATCCTCCGCTGTCACCAGGCCGCCGTTTTTCTGGAAAGTAGCGGCGATCCGCCGGGCGATATCACCGCGATAGAAAGCCTCGACCGAATTGTCGTCGGCGAGCGTTTGAAGCATCCGGGCCAGCTCGGCGTTGCGAAAGGTGCTGCCGACCTTGGGCGGCTCGCCGTCGCGCAGCAACAAGCGCGCAGTAGCAGGATCTTTGGCCAATTGCGCACGCCCGGTACGGATGCTGTCGGCAAGAGCCTGACTAACGGGAAAGCCGTCGCGCGCGCGCTGCAGGGCTGGCTGCACCGCCTGACGAAAAGAATAGGTGCCGTGCTTGTCAAGGGCCAGTTGCAGACCGGCGAGCGTGCCGGGGACGCCGGCCGCCAGCCAGCCGTAGGTATTGGCCTGCCCCTTGACCTTGCCGTCGGCATCGACAGAAAAGAGATCAGCGCGGGCAGCCTGGGGAGCGGCGGTATTGAAATCGATGGCCGTCACCTGCTTGCCGCCGGCGCGTGCGATGACGAGATGGCCGCCGTAGCCGCCAGGACCGCACTGATACGGCGCGATCACGCCGGCAACCAGTGCTGCCGTCACGGCCGCATCCACCGCATTGCCTCCCGCCGCTAGCACTTCCTCCCCGACCCGCGCCGCTTCCGGCTGGCCCACGACACAGCCCCGGGTTTTGTTTTCTTCTCCGGCGCCGTGCGCGACATCGACGAATAGAGTCCCCAACCAGACGCTGCCGGCGATCGCCAATACTTCCCGCCGCTGATAATGTTGTTCCATGATGTTCTCCCTTTCACGGGTGATGATGCCCCCCATGATCGGTGAGAATTCCAGCGTTGTCAATCAAATCTCTTGTCGATTGCACCCGCCCGTAGAACAAGCTGCCCGCTTGTATGCATCCAACCGCACGATCCGGAAGCATAAGAGGCGGAAGTTCTGCCGTCACCTACGCTTCCGGCTCGTAGGACAAGGGGGTAGTGCCCGTGCCAAGGCTTAGGGCTAGCGGCCCTTTCCCTCCTTGTGG
>JAJPHU010000097.1 GCA_021325115.1 Planctomycetota bacterium
CACCAGGCCCTCAACCTGGCGCGTCTGCCAATTCCGCCACTCCGGCGCAGAGAGTACATTCATACCATAGGAGGTTTACCCACCCAAAATCAAGTCCCTCTTGCCACAGCGGCGTTTTTTTCACGCCGTGAGGAAGCCGATGCATCTACGGACGTTTTGGGAACTTTGGCGTCGCCAGCCGCGTCTAATGGGTACAGTTGTTGAGGACCATCGGTTGCAGCTTACGCGCGGGCTGCGAGTTAAGGCACGGTATCACGAAATTAGGGGGGTCTCCATGTCCGCAGGTATGGATCGTCGACACTTCCTCAAGCACGTGGCAACGGCTTCGGCCTTGGCCATACCAGGGATGCAGTTCTGGCAGGGGCTGCGTGCGGCGGCGCCCAAGCTCAAAAAAGAAAACAAAAGCATCATCATCTTGTGGATGGGCGGCGGCCCCGCCACCATTGACTTGTGGGACCTCAAGCCAGGCCAACAGACCGGTGGTGAATTCAAGCCGATCAAGACCCCTGTTTCCGGCATCGAGATCAGCGAGATCTTGCCAACCATCGCCGGCCAATTCAAGCACCTGTCGATCGTCCGCTCGCTGGTGACCAACGAGGGCAGCCATGAGCGCGGCACCGTGTTGATGAATACCGGCCGTCAACCCACTCCGGTGGTACAATATCCGGCCCTGGGGGCTACAGCTTCGTCTTTGCTGACCGCCAAGGATTTGCCGTTGCCTGGCTTCATCGGCATCGGCGGCACCGCCCAACGCATCGGGCCGGGCTTTCTCGGTATGATGTACGCTCCTTTCACCGTGCAGAATCCCGGCCAACCGCCGCAAAACATCAAGCCGCCCGGGCTCGGCAACGACGACGAAACGAGGGAACGCCTACGCCGCCGCCAACGTCTGTTCTACACCGTGGAAGACAACTTCACCCAAAGTGCCTTCCCGCACCTGAAGGCTGCGGCCGAACGCGAAGCAGTCGGCAGCCCCGCTCAATCGCACGAAGCCATCTATAAGAAAGCCTTCGACCTGACTATTTCGCCTTTGCGCACTGTCTTCGAAGTCAAGAATGAACAGGCCAAGGTCATCGAAGCCTACGGCGGACAGCGCAACCCCTTCGGCATGGGTTGCTTGCTGGCCCGTAAACTGATCGAGCAAGGCGTCACCGCCGTCGAGGTCGATCTGGGCGGCTGGGATACACACGCTGGCAACTTCAACAGGTTGCGCAGCGATCTCGGCCCGAAATTGGACAAGGGCATGGGGGCCCTGGTCAACGATCTGGTGGAGCGCGGCCTGTGGAAGAACACGGTGGTACTGTGGATGGGCGAGTTTGGCCGCACGCCGCGCATTAATCAGAACGCTGGCCGTGATCACTGGGCGCGATGCTGGTCGATTGTGCTAGGCGGCGGCGCTATCCAGGGTGGCCAGATCTTCGGCGCCACCAGCAAAGATGGCCTGGACATTCAGGGTGACCGCGCCACCGTCGGCGATGTGTTTGCCACCGTTTTCAAAGGCCTCGGCATCGATCCGACCACCAAGATCCGCGATAATCTCGGCCGGCCGCTGGAGATTGCCGACGGCAAACCGCTCAAGGGACTTGTGTAAATACCGACGAGCAGTTCCCCCACCCCAGCCCTCCCCCACAAGGAGGGAAGGTTGGGGGTCTTTTCCCTCCCCCCTTGTGGGGGAGGGTTGGGATGGGAGGACACCCCTCCTTGGCTCCCTTGCCTTGCCCCCCACCCCAGCCCTCCTCCCCCTTGGGGGGGGAGGAGGTTTTGTCCGGTAGCTCTTTGCAGGCGCGGCGAAATAGTTTTCGCTTCCCTTAAGGAAACGAAACGAAGTGGACAACATGAACAAAAGCTCATGCGTCAAAATCCCTCAGCGTGGGCAATTTTGCTGCAATTCTTCGCTTCAACTCTAACGAGATTTTCATATATTAAATATTGTTAATATAGTCTTATTTTGATCGTAACAATCAATGGTCAAAGGACTTATCGCTGCATTTTCACATCTTTACTCGAAAAAGAATCCTGTGCGTCATTTTGCGGCACGCGAAATGCGATACTCCTGGGAACCGATACAAGAACGATCGCCCGGTGGAGAGGGTGATTTGCCATGAGGATGCCCTCCTTCGCTTGGAAGGAAAACCCTCCCGCCGCCTAACGTGTTCGGCTCTCCGGGCTGACTCGCCCTAGCAAGCCCGGTGTGCAGATGCTACCCCTGAAGCGAACACGCCGTTGGCGACGAATCTTCTTTTTGCGCTTCTTTTTGGAGAAAAGTACTATGCGACCTGTCGTGTCCCGAAGTTTGCGAGGGAGAAAGCGCTATGGCTTCACCCTCATCGAGCTGTTGGTGGTGATTGCCATTATCGCCATCCTTATCGGCTTGCTCTTGCCCGCCATCCAGAAGGTGCGCGAAGCAGCCGCCCGCAGCCAGTGCCAGAACAACCTCAAGCAAATGGGCCTCGCCATCCAGAACGCCGCCGACACCTACCAGGGTCAGATGCCGCCGCTATTAGGTTACTATCCGGGCAATAATTATTCCACGCCGACGGGCGGCAATCAGCTGTTCGGCTCGCCTTTCATCTTCATTTTGCCTTTCATCGAACAGCAAAACATGTACAACCTGATGATGGCATATATCACGCAGACCGGTAGCCAGATTACCGCTGCCTATGCCTACGCAGGCACCATCAAGACTGGTCTGAAGGTCTACGTCTGTCCTTCGGATCCATCCATTTCGCAGACTGCGAACCCGCTCAATACCTCTTATGCCGCCAATGGTCTGGTGTTCGGCAACTCTAATGCGTCGATGACGAATGCGGGCGCTCTAGGTACGACGGCTCCGACAGTTGCTTTTACTTTTAGTACCGCACCCGGCAGTGCGGCAGGCGGCGCACGCTTCCCGGCCACGATCCAGACGGATGGCACTTCTAACACGATTATCTGGACCGAAAAAATCGGTCTCTGTGGCGCTGGGAGTCCTGTCTCCAATGAGTGGCCCGCGTACCTCTTCCAAGAATCGCCGGGCGCTACCAATCCGGGCAGTTTACCAGCGATCGGCTGGTTCACCGGTTATACGCCGCCGGCCGCTTATTTTTACATCGGCGTCAACCAGAACACTTGTCAAACCACCGGCTCAACGCCGATGATCGACCAGGCCACGACCGGCCACACGGGCGCCATCCTGGCAGGACTGGGCGACGGCAGCGTCAAGATGATCGCTCAGGGCATGAGTCTGTACAGCTGGAACCTCGCGCTCATTCCTAACGACGGCTATCCCATGGGGACGGACTGGTAAGCGCCCCGAGCGAGCGGGGTTGCGTAAGCGCCCCGAGCGAGCGGGGTTGCGTAAGCGCCCCGAGCGAGCGGGGTTGCGTAAACGCCCCGAGTACCATAGCACTCGGGGCGCTTACGCAACCCCGCTCGCGCTGTTTTTCGCCTACACTCTTCTCCCTCTTGCCGTTCTCGCCTTCGCGCGTTACTCTTTGAATCATCCGATTCGTTTCACAATTGTCGCAACGGCATCGCGGGCAATGGATTTGGGGAGCACGTGAACGGGAACAGCGTGCCGGGATGGATAACAAACAGTTCGCTGGTCCGGCGGACGGCGGAGGTAGTATGGACTGCCGCCAGTCGTCGTCATTTGGCCCGGCTCGATCGGCTTGCGCCCGCTCGCTGCCAGAAGCGCATCTTGCTCGGTCTTGTACACCGTGCCCAGGCAACACACTTTGGCCGCGATCACGATTTTCGCCGCATTCGCAGCATCGCCGACTATCGCCGTCTGGTGCCGCTGTACAGCCGTGCCGAGCTGTGGCGCGAATATTGGCAGCTGGGACATGAGGACAAATTTCGAGCCGCGACCGTAAGGGAGCGGCTCTCTAACCCCTCTCTCACGGTCGCGGTTCGGGGCTTGTCCTCGTGTCATCGCTCGGCTTTGCACACGGCTTTGGCCCTGGCCGCGCACTTGCGACCACGTACACGGCTCCTGTCCGGCGCTCTGCTCTTTCTCACCGAAGAGGGGCCATCTAACCGCACGGAACACGCCTTGCTATCCGAGCGTCTGCCGGCTCTTATCCGTCCCTATACCGTCCCCTGCACCGAAATCGAGGCGGAACGTTTTGCTCATCTGCCAGTGACCGGCTTGATTGGTCCGGCGGAGCGCTTGCTGTTGCTGTTGGAGCAGATCAAACAGGTGCGCGGCAAGCGCTGGGTGCGCGATGTTTGGCCACAGCTATCGGTCCTTCTGTACACACGGCGTCCGTCGGATGGGCCGGCGTCGCAGCTGCGTGCTGAAGCAGGGGAGGATGTGCTGTCGCTGGAAATGGTCGGGCGTGCGGAGGGACCGATTGCCGTCGAAGATCCGCGTCACGGTTTGTTTCGGCTGTTGGTCGATCACGGCGTTTACTTCGAGTTTGTACCGCCTGAACCTCCCTTGGATCCCCCTCCATTTGAGAGGGATTTAAGGGGAGGGCGCTGTCCGCGCCTGGGCATCGAGGAAATCGAGTTAGGTGTTCCCTATGAACTGGCGCTGACCTCGCCGGCCGGCTTGTGGGCGTGCCGCCTGGGCCATGTCATCTGCTTCGAGCGCCGCCAGCCGCCGCTGGTGCGTTTTGTCGAAACCGCCATCTGCAAGCCGACCGCGGCCGAAAGCCGGCGTCCTGTACGAGCCGGAAGCGTCCGCGACGGCAAAGACATCGTCGCTTATGCTTCCGGCTCGTACTAATACACGTTCTCGCTGATTCTGTCTGATTCCTCCTCCCTCCTTGTGGGAGAGGGAGAAAAAATCGGACAGCATCAACAGGTTGGTATATAAGTTGCTGGAAGCCCATCTACAAAGCGCCGGCATTCCGGCAGCGCGGCCAGAAAACTCTTTCCATAGCCTTTGGTCAGTACACGCGGATCCAGGACCACTACCAGTCCTGTATCGGTGCAGGTACGGACCAGCCGGCCAAATCCTTGCTTCAATTTGATGACCGCTTGCGGCACCTGATAATCAAAGAACGGCTGGCCGCCCGCTGCTTCGATTGCTTCCTGCCGCGCCGCCGACACCGGACGATCCGGCACGGCAAACGGCAGCTTGGTGATTATCACGTTCGACAGCGCTTCGCCACGAACATCAACACCTTGCCAGAAGCTATCGACACCGAACAAGACGGCATTGCCAGCGGCGCGAAAGCGCTCGACCATCTGGTTGCGTGGCAGACCATCGCACTGGCTGAAAAGCGGATACCCCCGCCGGGCGCACCACGGCCGCAGCTGCGTCGTCGCTTTTTGCATCATTTGATAGCTGGTAAATAGTACAAAAGCCCGGCCTCGTGTTTTGTCGATATATTCCGGGATTTTTTCCAGCACGGCCTCTTCGTACTTGGCCGGCTGCGCCGAGGGATCGGGCATATTGCGAAACAGGTGCAACTCGACCTGCTCGCGGTAGTTGAACGGACTGCCCAGTTGCAGTGTTGAGCAATCGTCCAGGCCCAGGCGCTCCTGAAAATACCGAAAGCCGGACTTGCCGCCGGCGCTAAGCGTGGCGCTGGTCATGATCACGGTCGGAACTTTGTCGTAGAGGTGTTGGCGCAGGGCCGGCCCCACGTCGATGGGAGCGCTGGCCAATTCGATATGTTCCGTTCGCCCACGGATAATGTCGATCCAGTAAACTTGGCCTTCCAGTGCCTGAGCCAGCCAGTGTTTGATGCCCAGGGCCAGGCCGCGCGCGCGATCGGCCACAGCCAAGAATTCGATTTGCTGTTCCTCGTCAAGATTCTCGGCCACGGCATCGAGACAGGAACCGAGCTTTTCCAGCTCTTCGGAAAGAATGTCCGGCACGAGGTTGGATTCACGGATACGGACAGAATCCGAATTGCGATTGGCATCCGAGCCGCGCCCCGGGAGCGGCTTTTCCCGCTCCTTTACGGTTGTGGCTTGGATGGCTGCGGTTCGGATATGGGCAAAGAAGCGTTCGCTGGCATGGCGAACTATCTCGGTCTGCGCTGCCGCATCCTCCGACGGGATGAAAGCAAGCAGGCCGCGACGCGTACGCGGATTAAACAACTTGTTGAGTAGATACTCGACAGCACCGCGGCTGATCTGCAAACCCAGATGATCGGCGGCCACATCTTCGAGCGTGTGCGCCTCATCGAAGACCACTACTTTGTAATCAGGCAACAGGTTCGCGCCCTCACGCCGCAGGGCCAAATCACTGAAAAAGAGAGCGTGATTGACAATAAGCAGCTGAGCACCGAACATCCGCTTGCGCGCCTGGAAATAGAAACACCTGGTGTAATCGGGACAGCCGCGGCCCAGGCAGTTGCCGCTATCGCTCTCCACGAGGTCCCACACGGCCGGAAGTACCTGAAAAGACAAATCGCTGCGGCTGCCGTCGCGCGTGGTCCGCGACCAACGGCCAATCTGTTGCAGCTGCTCGACTGCCGCCGGCTCGACCAGCAGCGCCGCCAGGCGCTGCTGCGCCCCACGCAGCCGCCGCAGACTGAGATAATTCGAGCGGCCCTTGACTAATGTGGCGTTGAACTGCTGCGGCAACACACCCTGCAAAAACGGAATGTCTTTGTGGACCAACTGTTCTTGCAGACTGATGGTATGCGTCGAGATGACGACGCGGCACTCCTTGCTGGCCGTCGCCGCGAGGATGGCCGGCACGAGGTAAGCAAACGATTTGCCCACACCTGTGCCAGCTTCCACCATGAGATGGCGACGCTGGGCGATCGCTTCGGCAACCGCGTCGGCCATGTGCAATTGCTGGCTGCGCGGCTCGTAATGCGGTAGCTTCTGGGCAATGACGCCGTCAGGACCGAAGATGGATGCGAGGGACATGAATAGGATTTTCTCAAATTAGGGGATGAATGCATAGCAGTCGCGCAATGCGGCCACATCGGTCATATAGGCAGCAATCGCAAGACAATCATTCATTGTGGCGCTGAATTGCCTGCCCGAGCGCTCTTCTTCCCTTCTCAGGTACTCATCGAGAATGTAAGAGAGAGCCACGAACTCGTTACTTCTCCGCTTGTTTCAACTCCTCAAGCTTCGCTTGTTTCATGGCCTCAGACTTCCGACGCATTTCGTCCCAGTCGAGTCTGTACCTCAGCGCTGCATACTCCTCTCTAGTGGGGTATTCCTCGTGGAGTTGCTCCGGCGAGTATTCTTGTTTGTAGTCATCGATAACATGGTACAAGCCAATATGGTGTCCGGTCAGTACGATTTGGCCAAAGGGCTAGCGGCCTTTCCCCTCCCCCCTTGTGGGGGAGGGTTGGGGTGGGGGGACACCCCTCCTGGGCTCCCTTGCCTTGACACCTCCTACCCCAGCCCTCCCTCACGAGGAGAGAGGGGGCTTTGTCCGCTAGCTCAAAAGGCTATTCCGTTAAAAATTCCGGCAGTTTCCTGGGCAGTCTCCTCCAGGGCAGATATCATTGTACCATGCAGCGAAGAGACAGGAAAAGCGGAGTAGGCTACGGCGCATAGGGCGCCAGGCGCGGGGCTAGCCAATCGATGATGTCGGGTAGCAGCCGCTCGGCGGTGCGACGATTGTGTCTGCCTTGGGGATCGTAAGCGACGTTCACCTCGAGGCCGCGCTGACGAGCCACAAACAAAAAACTCTCGACTTGAGCGGCGATATTGAATTGGTCTTTGCCGCTGTAGGCCACGAACATCTCGAATTGGCCGGGTTGCACGTCGTACAGATCAAGCATCTCGATAGGATTGTTGCGGATAATGGCCGGCAGTGTCTCGGGATTGCGGCGGCTGTAGAGCGGATTGAGGATCTTCCGCAGATGGATGGGGATGCCGTAGAAACGAGCGAGGACGGTACGACGATGCACGAAGTCGGTTCGCCAACCCCAGCAGCAAGGATCAAAGGGAGCACGGTAATGGCCGTGGCAATCTTGCCAACGCAAATTGAGCGGCGGAAACAGACCGACAACATGACGAAAGTAAGTCGGATATTTGATGGCTTTGTTGAAAGCCGCCGCTCCGCCCAGAGAGACACCGAGGATGGCGTGGGCGTCGCGCTCCGGACGAATGGGGAAGTTGCCCGCCACAAAATTCCACACATCAATCATCAGGAAATCTTCAAAGCGGCCGGCCTCGCTGTTGAGGAAAAAACTACTGGGGTTGAGAAGACAATCCTTGCCGCGGATGCTCCCGTCGGGAGCGGCGAGGATGAGCGGCGGCAACCGGCCTGAAGACATGGCCTGATCCAACCGGAGGATGACATCGTGCAGAAAAGAAAATTCATCCTGGGCGGTGCCGTGCAGCCACAGCGCCAGCGGATACTGCTTGCAGGGATCGAAGCCAGGTGGCAGGTACACGTACAAGTCGCGTTTCTGCTGCAAGGCCGGCGACCAGATACGATTATCGCGGCCATGATTGCGCGTGAAATCGAGAACGCGCCCTTGAAGCTGGGCGTTGACCCGGTCCAATTCGAAGAAACGCCGCAGGGGATGCGCCCATGCTGGCGAGGCAAGCCAAGGCAGAATGCAGCATGCGGAATGCAGAATGAAAAACAGTCTGCTATTCATTCTGCATCGCATGAGGGCATCTCCAGCGCGCTGAGATAGACATTCTCTTCCTTCGGCTGTTGGACCGGGCACAAGCCAGCGTGGCGGAGGTAAGAAAACGGAAATAGGGGCGGCATAAGACAGACGTAGCGATTATGTCGCTTGCGGCTTTGAAACGATTCTCAAACTCCTGAACGGGAGACGCCAGCCCCTCGAAACATTCTCTCGGGGAGCTGACGTCTCCCGCTCAGGATTCAACCCGCGGTTAACGCCCGAACAGCGCCATCAGCGTTTCCATTAGATGACGAACGTTGACGTGCTGTCCGGCGCCGAGATAATCGATCAGACTCAGCACGCAAGCGACATCGATAGCGCCGAACGTGTAGGGCAGCTTACGTCCCTTCCAGGCGCGGAGGCGTTGACGGAGCTTGCTTAGCTGCTCGGCACGCTGGTGCCAAGTGAGGTAGCTGGCCTCCAGGCGGTCGCGCTTGTCGACGAGCAGAGCCAGCTTATATTGCCGTTTGGCGCTCTGGTAAGGGTCTTGACGATTGCTGTTGCCCTCGCGGTAGCTGCTTTGGCGAAGCAGAGTATCTGCTTCCTTGACAACGCTGGCGTATTTCTTTTCCAGAGCGGCGACCCGGCGCTGGACCAGAAAATAGACCACGCCGACGAGGAGCAGCAAAGCCGTGTACAGGAAAATCATGGTTCCTCCCATCGGGTAGTTAGGGTTGCCACAGATGCGTCAGGCCCGACTGTGTTTTACTAGAGACTCCCGGCCAACGAGAGGTTCGCTAAAATGACTCAAGTACCCTGAATGCCCACAAAAGGAGGAAGCCAGCCATGACAATCACTGCGACCGAGTTGACTCAGCGCCATTGCCGGGCCTGTGAAGGCGGCGTGCCGCCCCTGAGCACCGAACAGGTGCGCGAGAACCTGCGGGCCGTGCCGCAGTGGCGGCTTACGGACGACGGCAAACGTATCCGCCGCGAATGGCGCGTCAAAGACTTTGCGACCGCTCTTGACTTCTTCGCGCGCGTCGGTCAAGTTGCCGAGGCGGAGGATCATCATCCCGACCTGCACCTGACCGGCTATCGCAACGTCGCCATCGAGCTGTCCACCCATGCTGTCGGGGGGCTGACAGAGAACGATTTCATCCTCGCCGCCAAGATCGATCAACTGCCGGTGGAATTGAAAAAGTAAACTGATTACGAGTCGGAAGCGTAAGCGACGGGTATAGATCTGTCGCTTACGCTTCCGATTTGTGCAGACAAACGCCAAGGAAGGTGAAGCCATGAAAACGATACAATCTGTATCTGTCGGCACTGCCGTCTGTGGTCCGGGACGGCCGCTGCTGTGGATTCTGGGACCATGCGTGATCGAGTCGCACGATTTGACGCTACACATCGCCGAGACATTGGCAGAATTAGCGGAGCGTTTGAAAATCCCGGTAGTGTTCAAGGCATCGTTCGATAAGGCCAACCGCACCTCTGGCCGATCGTTCCGTGGGCCAGGGCTGCGCGAGGGCATGAAGACATTGGCTGCTGTCAAGGAACGTACCGGCTTGCCGCTGCTGACCGACATTCACGAGACGCAGCAGGCCGGCCCTGTGGCGGAAGTATGCGACGTGCTGCAAATACCGGCCTTTCTCGCTCGCCAGACAGACCTGGTGCAGGCGGCCGGACGAACCGGCCGCGTCGTCAACGTCAAAAAAGGGCAATTCATGGCGCCCTGGGACATGCGCCACGTGGTCGGCAAAATGGAGGAAGTGGGCAATCGCCAGCTGTTGTTGACCGAGCGCGGCGTCTCGTTCGGCTACAACACCCTGGTCAGCGACATGCGCGCCATCCCGTGGATGCAAGATTTGGGGTATCCCGTGATCTTTGATGCCACTCACAGCGTACAGATGCCAGGCGGTGCGGGCGACCGAAGCGGCGGCGATCGCCGCATGGTGCCGTACCTGGCGCGGGCAGCGGTGGCGGCCGGATGCGATGGACTGTTTCTAGAGACGCATCCGCACCCCGACCAAGCACTCAGCGACGGTCCCAACATGATTGCGCTGGCTGATCTGCCGGCCTTGATCGAATGCTGTCTGCGTCTGCGCCGTGCCCTGGAACCATTGACCAGCACTTAGTGCTACCGGACCCAACTCCCTCCTCCACCAGAAGAGAGGGAAATGTCCGCTAACACGCAAAATGCGCAACGGGGAGCCGTTTTCATGCACGAGGAGCATCTTTCGGAGCCAGAGCCGGGGGTTAGCTTTTACCTGCGAACCTGGGTCATCGCCGCAGCGAGTCTTGTCCTGGTACTGGTGTTTGTGGGCTACTTTTTCTTTCTGGGCAGCTCCCCTCCTGCGACGACCAGACGTACAAGCAGCCCCGCACAAACCAGCGAGAGCGGTGTGGAAACGGCCCGACAGAATCTCTCTCGACAAACGGACCTTAACGCCTGCCGCAGCGCCTTGCAGCAGATCAATGCGGAGCTAGGTGAGAAAGCAGCCTTGCGGCCGCCGGCGCTGACGAAAGAGGAGAGGGATTGGCTTCGTACTAATTTCCATTTGAGCGATGAGGAACTAGGCGAGGTCGAGTCAAGCCATTACACACGCCTGGACAACCACCACCTGTTCCGTTGCTTTTTGATGCGTGATGCGGCCAACGCCCTGGAGGTCAAAGGCGTGCGCAGCAAGGCCGGTGGGTCGCCTGTGCGCGAAAAGCCGCTGGATCAGGCTGTGCGGGCCTTCGCCTGGGTGATGCGCGAGGTACGTCTGCGTCCGGAAGAAGGCGAAGCAGCTCCACCTTCTTTCGTGGTGCGGCGTGGCTGGGGTAGCGCTCTCGAACGGGCTTTGGTCTTTCTGGCCTTGCTTGAACAGTTCGGTGAACCGGACACTCCCCAGCGCGAGCTGCTCGGTTTTCTGCTTCAGGTCCCCGATGCAAAAGGGAACCTGCATCTGTGGACATGCGGTGTCGTAATTGGCGACGGCAAAGATGCATACTTGTTCGATCCGTATCTCGGTCTGCCGTTGCCCGGTCCCAAGGGCGAGGGTGTCGCCACGCTGGCCCAGGTCCGTAAGCAGTCGGAAATCCTTGCTCAGCTTCATTCCCCGGCGGAAGTCGGCCGTTCGCTTACTTATCCAGTAACCCAGGAGCAAGCGCGGGCTGCCCGAGCAGAATTGGTCTGTCCGCTGTCGGCGCTGTCGCCGCGCATGCGTTACTTGCAAGACAAACTGCTGGCACCAGCGGTGCGTGTCCGTTTGGCCAGCGATGCTGCCAAGGATATAGAGCGCATCCAGGCCGCCTGTTCGATCGGCGCCGCCAAACCGGCCCCTGTTCTGGTTTCAAAAGATAAATGTACCCTCTTACGCCGTTTCCTATCGGCCAGCGAGGGCGGCGTAGATACCACCAATCGAGAACAGCGTTTTCAACTCGAATTGGTGCCGTGGAACACGTTGCCTGCGGTGTTTCAGGATGAGCGTCTGTTTCCGCGGACGAGCGAGTTGGGGAAACAAGTGCTCTCTCTCTTTGCCAATTTCTTCATCGCCCCGATGATGGATCCCGGCCAACCACGTGATCTGCTGCTGCGCGGCCGGTACGGTACGGCAGAAGAGAAATTAGTCGGCGAACGCGCCAACTGGCGCAGCATGTTGGAGCAGCGGGCTAATACCGGGGACTTGCAAGAGAAATTCCAGGCATGGCTAGATGAGGCTACTCGTGTCTATGCCGCCCTGGTGCGGGCCAGGTCGCCTTTGGAGCGCGAGCGAGCCGAGAAGCAGGTGAAAGAACTGTGGGGCGGGCGTTCCAGCTGGCCGGTTCACATTCTCCTTAACAGCGCTGCCGCTGCCGCACGCAACCCAGAAGTGGCTTACCAGCTTGGTCTATGCGATCAGGAGCAGGCCGAGCAGCTGCAAGCCCGTCTCGACCTGCAAGCGCAGGTGGGTCTGCCGCCATTCCCACCGGATGCCCAGAAAGCTCATTCGGCCTGGCAGAACGCCGTGGAAAACTGGAGACGCTTCGAGGAGGATTATCCCACTCACCGCGATAGCGCCGCCGCGCGCCGTCTGCGCGGCTGGGCCGAGGCCATGCTTGGCGATCATAAAGCCGCCATCGCCGCGTGGAAGAACGTCGCCGATTGCCCGACCGACCTGGAAAAACTCGCCTCGCTTTATCTGGCCCGGCAATGGGAGAAGAAGCACAAGTAGAGGGTTAAAGCGCGACGACCAGAACAACCGCTTGCATGACGGACAAAAATACTCCGCGTGCGGCGCCGTAGCCCCGGTCGCGTAACCCGGTGGCTCTGCTCCCGTTTCTTCCATGCCGACGCCTATCTGCGACAGCTCACTACTTCGACGAGAGCAAATACGAAGAGGCGCTGGGCTGACTCAAAGGGAAGATCGCCCCATCTGTATGAACGACTGTCTTTTCAGGAGTGAGGAATTTCTTAGTTTGATCTCAGCGGAAAAAGCGGTCAAGTGGCCGCAGCCCACTGGAGGAGAGGAAAGAGCAATATGGATGGAATAGCCTGGGCGCGCTTTCAGTTCGCCTTCACCGTCACGTTCCATTATCTCTTCCCCCAGCTGACGATGGGCCTGGCGCTTCTGCTGGTGCTGCTCAAGGGCTTGGCCCTATGGAAACGCGATGAGCGCTATAACCAGACCGTGCGCTTCTGGGCCCGCATCTTCGGCATCAACTTTGCTTTGGGAGTGGTAACAGGCATACCCTTGGAGTTCCAGTTCGGCACTAACTGGGCGAAGCTCTCGAGCTTTTCCGGCGGCGTCATTGGACAAACGCTGGCCATGGAGGGTGTGTTCGCCTTCTTTTTGGAATCCACTTTCTTGGGATTGTTTCTGTTCGGCGAAAGGCAGCTGGGGCCGCGTGGACATTTCACCGCTGCCTTGGCCTTGTTTCTCGGTTCTTGGCTGTCGGGATATTTCATCATCGCCAGCAATGCCTTCCTTCAGCATCCCGTGGCCTATCGCATGGTCGATGGCTCGCTTCAGTTGGCCGACTTCTGGACGTTCCTTTTCAACCCGTGGGCACTGTGGCAGTACGCACATAACATGTGTGCCTCCGTGGTGACGGCTTCGTTCGTCCTGGCGTCTGTCGGAGCGGTGTGGATCCTGATGGGCAAGCACGCCGACGTGGCGCGCATTTGTCTACGCACCGGAGTCGTCACCGGCCTGGTGTTCACCCTTTTCCTTTTGTTTCCCACAGGAGACCAACAAGGCAAATTGATCGCTCAGCACCAACGGGTAACGCTGGCAGCCATGGAAGGCGTCTTCCAGAGTGGGCCGAACGCCGAACTGGCAATCATCGGCCAACCCGATGTGAAAAAGCGGCAATTGGAAAACCCCATTGTGGTGCCTGGCGTGCTCAGCTTTCTGGCTTATGGGACGTTTGGCAGCACTGTCTATGGCCTCAACGACTTTCCCGAGGACCAATGGCCGGACAACGTCGAGTTGCTCTACTATGTCTACCACATCATGGTTGGGCTGGGCACGATTTTCCTCGTGATCCTGGCATGGGCGGGTTGGTTGCTCTTGCGCGGCAAGCTGGAAACGTCGCGCCCCATGCTCTGGATACTGCTGCTGGCCATGCCCTTCCCTTACATTGCCACCACCGCAGGATGGTGGACGGCCGAATTGGGACGACAGCCGTGGGTTGTCTGGGGGCTGCTGCGAACCGTGGATGCGGCTTCGCCCTCTGTGAACGCCGGAAACGTCGTTTTTACATCCCTGGGATTTATGGGTCTGTACCTGGTCCTGGGTATGCTCGGATTTTACTTGGCGGTGCGTGAAGTCGAGCGGGGGCCTGTACCGAGTGAGGAGGCCAACAGGGAGCTTCATTCTTCGATCCCCCCCACCACGGCAGCCTCGACCGAATGAGGGAACCCCTATGGAGACATTTTGGTTCGCCGCCGTGTCGGTGATGCTGGCGGTTTACGTCGTACTGGACGGTTTCGATTTCGGCGTGGGCATCCTCCATCGCTTCGTGGCCCGAACCGATGAGGAGCGGCGAACCGTTTTGAGCGCGATCGGACCGTGGTGGGACGGCAATGAAGTTTGGCTCATAGCAGGCGGTGGAGTGCTGTTCTTCGCCTTTCCCCGCGGCTACGCGGCGGCCTTCAGCGGCTTTTATCTTCCGCTCATGATCGTGTTGTGGTTGTTGATCCTTCGTGGCATGGCCATCGAACTGCGTTCCCACCACGAGAATCCTCTTTGGCGCGAGTTCTGGGACAGCACTTTTTCGTTCGCCTCGGTCTTGATGGCCGTGGTGCTGGGCACGGCGTTGGGCAACGTGATTCGCGGCGTTCCTGTAGACGCTAGCGGCTATTTTGCCATACCCCTTTTCACCGACTTTCGACCGGGTCCGCAGCCGGGCGTCTTCGACTGGTATACGCTCCTGGTAGGGGTTTTTACTCTATGTGTGTTGGCCGGCCACGGGGCGCTGTTCCTGGTCTGGAAAACGACCGGTCCGGTGCAGGAGCGGAGCCGCGTCCTTGCCTGGCGAGCATGGTCGACTGCTGTACCGCTGTGGGTGTTGGCCACATTGGCCACAGCCTGGCTTGATCCACCGCTTTTTGCCAACTTGTGGGCCAGGCCGTGGACCTTGATTCTGGCGATCCTGGTGTTGGTCAGTTTGGTTAGCGTCTTCTATTGTCAATGGCAACGCCGCGAGTTGGCGGCTTTCTTGGCCTCGAGCCTGTTTTTGTTGAGCATCCTGGCGGCCACAATGGCGGGCAATTACCCCAATTTGCTTCGCTCCACGCTCGACCCGGCCTTCAACGTCACGGTCGAGAATGCCGCGGCCGGCCGTTACGGTCTTCAGGTCGGCCTGGTATGGTGGGGCATCGGCATCATCTTGGCGGTCGTTTATTTCCTTTTCTTGTTCCGGTCGTTTCGGGGCAAAGTCAAGCCGCCGACGCCTGGGCACGGCTACTGATGAAACCGTTTCGACTGTTCCGCTATACCGTGCCCATGACCGTTCGCCAGGCCCGGTATCGTTTGCGATTCATACATTGATTTGATTTATAGGCCCCCTTTTGAAACAGATTCTCTCTGTCACGTTCACCGCCCGCACGCCAGTCGGTAGAGGATGTCGCTGGCCTGTTCAACTTCCTCAAGCGGCACCCATTCATCGCAAGTATGAGCGTGGGCGATGTCGCCGGGGCCGAACACCACCGCGGGGATGCCGGATGCGGCGAGGGGAGCAGCGTCGGTGCCGTAGGGTACCGCATCTACCTGATGACGGCCGATCACGCTAGCGATGGCCGCTCCCAAGCGGGCAACCAGTTCGTCCGAGCCAGACGCACTCAAGGGCGGGGCTGATAACCACGGCGTGGAGAAGGAAAACGCCAGTGTGGGATCGATGTGTCTCCGCAAATAATCGTGCAAATGCTCCAAGGCTGAGGATGCTTTCTCGCCGGGCAGCAGGCGGCGGTCGATCTCAATACGGCACTGGTCTGGCACCGTATTGACACTGGTGCCGCCGTCGATGCGGCCAACACTCAACGTCGGTGGTCCCAGGCGCGGATCGTTGCGCGAGACACGCAGCTCCTCGGCGTAGCGCTCGAGGTACGGTAGCACAGCGGCCATGCGATAAATCGCATTGATTCCCTGTTCCGGCCGCGAACTGTGGCAGGACCGACCGGTCGTCGTCAGATCCCAGCGCACCGCCCCCTTGTGGGAGTTGACGATGTGTAGCTGCGTCGGCTCGGCGACGATGGCCCCCAGGAGATTGGGCGTTCCCCCGCGGAGGGCAGGAACAAGAGAGGGGAGACCGAATTGGACGAGGCGCTGCACGCCGAGAAACGTAAATTCCTCATCGACCGTGCAGATCATAAGGACACGGGCCGCGCCTTTCGGCTGGTCGCGTACCAGCCGCGCGAAGGCAGCCAGCATGGCGGCCATGCCGCCTTTGATGTCACACGCGCCACGGCCATAGAGCCGGCCATTTTCAATGTGGGCCGCGAACGGATCGATGGTCATATTGTCGGTCGGCACCGTATCCTGATGCGCTTCGAAGATCACAGTCGCTGGTGCTTCCGCGGCATCGGTCCAGGCGAGGATATTGTCGCGCAGAGGAGCGACGGGCTGGCGCTGGCAAGGAACGCCAAGCGAATGGAAGAAGTTTTCCAGATAAGCTGTGACGCGGTGCTCGTAGATGTCCGGCCCAGATAGAGGCCGGCCCATCGGATTGATGCTAGGCAGCGCGACGAGATCACGGAGCAGGTGCGTAGTTTCATGCATGGCTCGATCCCCGCCGTGAAGATGACAAGGCGACCGAATGACAAGGTGAAAAATAGAGATTTTTCATCACCCTGTCCCCTTGTCACTGATTGGCAGTCTGGGCATATTTCTCGGCGGCGTTGGCCAGGTCGAGCAGGGCGGTGAGCGGTGGGAAGACGGAGTGGCGATGGATACGGCCGATGCGCACGGCGACTTCGGCGAGATGGACCAGGGCGGCCAGAGACGGCGTGTGCTTGCGGCCGCAATCCAGACACACTGGAGTGGCGCTGCCGGCGAGAAGCAGCTGTATGCCGGCTGGCGCGGATAGAAGCCGGCCACACAAGCCGCAGGGTTCGTTCCGTATGGCATCCCGGTTCTCAAGCAGGAACTGCATCGTGGAAACTCGTCTTGGGGAGATTGAATCTGATTGTACATCCCCTAAATCGGCCAATCTGGAAGGAAAATCGCCTGAACTGCGAAAAAGCAAACGGTTCGCGCCTCCAGGACTGTACGAATCTCCGCACGCCGCAATCCTTGCCGCGTTCAGAGATTGGTCAAGTAAGGGATGCAGAGACAAGTTCAGCAGACCTCTCGGATTGTGCCGAACCAGCCCGCCACGCCGGGAAGAGATGCCCTCGCTGGCCCTGCGGGCTATTTCTATAACAAGAACATCCCCACCAGCCCGCCAGGCCGGTAAGGCATCCTTTACCGGTCTGGCGGGCTGGTAGGGATATTGAGGACAATCGCATGAAAATTCATGAATATCAGGCCAAAGAGCTACTCGCGCAGGCCGGCGCGAAAATTCCGCGCGGTATCGTCGTCTCCTCCGTAGCGGAAGCACAGCAAGCGTTCGATCAACTCGGCGGGGGTCCCGTGGTCATCAAGGCCCAGGTCCATGCCGGCGGACGCGGCAAGGGACGCTTTAAATCCCCCCCCGTTCCGGGAGAGGATAAGGGAGGAGTGAGCGGCGTCAAATTCGTCACTAACCGTGCCGATGTTGCCCGCGTTGCCGAGATCATGCTCCGCTATCCCCTCGTCACCGCCCAGACCGGCGAGGCAGGCCAAAAAGTCTCGAAACTGCTGGTCGTTGAAGCATCGGCCAAGATTGTCCGTGAAGTCTACATCGGCATGGTCCTTGATCGCGACATTGGCGCTCCGGTGTTAATGGCTTGTGCCGAGGGCGGCGTCGAAATCGAGGAAGTGGCCGCTCATAGTCCCGAAAAGATCCTCAAAACCGTCGTCGAACCGGAGTTCGGCCTGCAGCCGTTCCAGGCCCGTCGTATCGCTTATGATCTCGGCTTCACCGGCCCTCAGGCATCCCAGGCCGAGGCGATCATCACGGCCCTGGCGAGGGTATATCTGGAAAAAGATTGCAGCCTCGCTGAAATCAATCCGTTGGCGGTCATGGACCCTGGCGACGTGCTGGCCGTCGATGCCAAGATGACCTTCGACGACAATGCCCTGTTTCGCCATCCCGACATCGCCGCATTGCGCGACGAAGCCGAGGAAGACCCCGCCGAACTGCGGGCGGGACGGGCCGGGCTGAGTTACATCAGTCTGACCGGCAACATCGGCTGCCTGGTCAATGGCGCTGGGCTGGCGATGGCGACGATGGACATAATCAAGTACCACGGCGGCGAGCCGGCCAATTTCCTGGATGTCGGTGGCGGCGCCAACAAGGAACAAGTGACCGAGGCGTTCCGCATTCTCTTGGGCGATCCGCGTGTCAAGGCGGTGTTGGTGAACATCTTCGGCGGCATCATGCAGTGCGACATCATCGCCGGGGCCATCCTGGCGGCGTTCAAGGAAGTCGGTTTCCATGTACCGTTGGTAGTGCGTCTGGAAGGCACCAACGTCGAGCTGGGCCGTAAAATGCTGGCCGAGAGTGGACAGAACATCACCACAGCGAACGGACTGACCGAGGCGGCGAAGAAGGTGGTTGCGGCAGCGAAGTAGACAGAGGTTCCTACCATGCCCGGCCCAAAACAAGCCTTGGAAGACCTTCATACGAGACTTGGTTACAAGCGTCTTAACCGCCCTTGGGCCAAGGTTGAAATCCTCTTGGGTCTGTCTGCAGCCGGGGCAGGAGTGTTCCTCGGGGATTGGAGTCTGAAACGGAGCGAAGCAGACTTGCAGTGGATACTGATCGTGGCCGGATTGGCTTGGTTCGTACTTGGCGGCTATCTGGCGATGGCGGGCCAGCGCAGTCATCTCTATCAATCCAGCAATGAGCGGACGGCGTACCTCGCGGAATTGATTCGCTCCATGAACGATAAGGGGAAACGGGAATGAGCATTCTTGTGGACAAAAATACGCGTGTTCTGTGCCAGGGCATGGGCAAGGCAGGAACGTTTCACGCCAAGATGTGCCGCGAATATGGGACGCAAGTTGTCGGCGGCGTGGTGCCGGGCAAGGGCGGCACAAGCAAGGAAGGCTTCCCGCTGTTCAATACGGTGGCCGAGGCCGTGCGCAAGACCGGCGCCGATGCTAGCATGATCTTTGTGCCCCCAGCCGGCGCTGCGGATGCCATTCTCGAAGCGGCCGACGCTGGCATCCGTGTCATCGTTGCCATCACCGAAGGCATTCCCATCCTCGATATGGCCCGCGTCATGCGCTTCCTCAAAGAGAAAAACTGCCGGCTCATCGGTCCCAACTGTCCGGGAATTATCACACCGGGCCAGTGCAAAATTGGCATCATGCCTGGCTACATCCACAAGCCCGGCCCCGTCGGCGTCATCAGCCGCAGCGGCACCCTTACTTACGAGGCCGTCTGGCAATTGTCGAATCTTGGACTCGGACAATCTACTTGTGTCGGCATCGGCGGCGATCCGATCGTCGGCACGACGCAAATCGATTTGCTGAGACTCTTCCAGGACGATCCGCAGACAGAGGCGATTTTGCTGATCGGCGAAATCGGCGGCACGGCGGAGGAGAAGGCGGCGGCGTACATCCAACAGCACGTTACCAAGCCGGTGGCGGCGTTTGTGGCCGGGCAGACAGCGCCGCCGGGCAAGCGTATGGGGCACGCTGGCGCCATCATCAGCGGCGGCAGCGGCACGGCCAAAGACAAGATTGCTGCCTTCCGCGCTGCTGGTATCGCCGTGGCTGACAGTCCCGCCGACCTCGGCGTCACCGTCCAGCGGGCGATGTTGTCCCCGAAATAAGTTTGTTTCGCGGCGAGTTGCAGGCGAGTGCTTGCCTGCAACTCGCCGTGAAAATTGCCTTGACACCTCCTACCCCAGCCCTCCCCTCGTGGGGAAGGAGATTTGGTCCGCTAGCTCTTAATTTTGACGATTGCGGCGACCGCCAAACTGTGGAAACTCAATTTTGCCCTTGAACGGTTCGCCTTGCAGTTCTTTCAACTTCGTTTTCTGCTCGGCCGTCAGCACACCATTGACTTTTTCGTTCGTGGCGTTGCGGATCTCCTCACGCTTTTTGCGCCCTTCCTCATCGCGTCCCAGATCGCGCATCTCCTCGAACGCGCTTCTTTGAATCTCTCGGATCTTGTCACGCTGCTCGTCGGTGATCTTGAGCGCTTTGGCAACTTCCTCATTATTGAGGACAAAGCCGAGGCCGAACCGCATCTGTTGTTGCAGGGCGATCTGCTTGGCCCGCTTGAGTTGTTCGGGCTTGAGGATCTTGGCGAGGGCCTCGTTCTGGGTCTTGGTTATCTCCTGCATCTTCGTTCGCCGTCCTTCCTGGCTCAGATCACGAAGCCCCTGGAACGATTCGCGCTGTTTTTCCTGTAATTCCGTAACCTTCTTGACCTGCTCGTCGGAGAGCTTCAGTTCTTCCTGGACCGATTTTTGGCCGAGCAGCAAGAGCGTGCCCATGCCGCCGAAACCGCCGAAACCGCGCTGTCGTTGTTGCGCCAGCACCGGGCTAACGGCCATCGCTGCGACCGCCGCCGCCAACGTGATTTGCATGACTCTCTTCATCGTTGCACCTTTCCGCGTAGAAAACCAATGCCGAAAAACGGACGCCCCAATCCATCCACAGACCAGCGCCGGCCCGTTTTTCGGGCTGCGATTTGCTACGAAATCGCCCCAGGCGAATTCCTATTGTCCAAGTGTAGCGATTGAATCTTAATGATTCGTGAAAGCCGAACAAAATCCCTAAACGGCTTTTTCTTTCTCTGTCTACACTTCAGACTCGGAAAGGGCTGTCTTCGTACTCGTGGGGAAAATCCCAGCTGTCCCAGGTCTCCTCACGCCAAGCCGCCGCTGCCTGCGTGTAATGACACAACGGCTGCACCAATTCTCGAAACACCGTGCGCGGCAGGGTGACGGTGTCCCATTTCGGACTGCGGACGCGCATGTGCCGTCGATAATCGTTGACTTCCACCGCACGCAGCAGATAGCGTCGGCCGCGCCATATCCACAGATCTTCGGTGTCGGCAGGCAGCTCTACCCAGGGCAGAATGTGATAGCTGAAAACGAGCAAGCCCTGATAGCCGGGACCCCACAGATCGACCCAGCGGCGCAAGCCGTCGATGTCCGCGCGCGTGGACCAACACTCCCAGACGCGCCGCGGTTTGCCGGGCCGGCCCGCCGGGAAACGGCGGCCCTTTATGTCCACCACCAAACGCGCGCCATGGTCGCCGAAGACAATAAAATCAAGGCTTTTGACCGGGGTCTCACCGAGCATCGGCCGACGCGTCTCATCGACAGCGATGTAACAGAGACGATGCCGTTGCAGATATGCTTCAAAGGAGGCTTCGTAGTGATTGCTGCGATCCATGCTGTGCTCCCATCCGAACCGCGATCGTACCAGCAGTTTCAAGGAAGACATAACGCATGGGAAATTGCAGACTTACGTTGGGGAAATAACTTCAGTAGGAGACTTTCCCAGGCGCCAGTTCTTATTCTACCATTCCCCCCTCTCTTGTCTGCTCCACTGCCTATGCGGCCCTGCACCACGCGCTGCTCCGGAAACGCTGCCCTGATTGTCCAGCGCCGCCACCGTTACCCCGTGGGCTTGATGGCTCTGAATTACAACTACAAGCCCCACGAGACGGGGGCCATCTTGCTCGAACGCGTTCCGCAGTCCCCTTGTTCCCTTATGGTTGCGGTTCGGTTTGATTAGGCTTATCGACAAGATCGGCGAATTCACGTAGCCAATGCTGGGCTTCCTGGTTCGAGATGCTCTCCGGCTTGAGGAACGCTTCGGGTAGCGTTGGTTTGCGCCGTCGTCGTCGCTCCATCTCTTCCAAATAATCCAGACAGCCGCTTACCAGACAGCGACGGCGACGCGCAGCCTGCTGAATACGATGATCATCGGAAACGATGGTCAGCTGCCGCGGCGTCGCTTCCTGCTGAATCAAGTTTTCGATGATTTCGTCGGCCTCGCAGTCGAGAGCGTAACGGATATGAATACCCTGATAATCCTCTTTGTCAACGGCCCCCGGCGGCGCCCGCGAGGCGTCGAAGACCACTGTGACGGCGCCCGTGTCTTCGCCATGATCGCCGCACAGCCGGCCCAACAAAGCCAGCCGCGCTCTCTCCAGACCATGCGGGCCGACCTTGCCGCTCAGCAGGCCCATCGCGTGCAACAGATTGTAACCGTCGATGAGGTAACGCATGATCCATCGCTTACGCTTCCGGCTAATTGAGGCGCTGATGTTTCTGGCTCATTCATTGTTACAAAAAAGAGAGGCGTCGCCCAGAGGGCGACGCCTCGCTCTATGGGAACGGCCGATGATCGGCCGGCTTAGGGGAGATCCGGCTCCTCGGAGGAAAAGTGTTCCTCCGGTTCCTCGGCCGGTATGCGGTAGGTTTCGCCCAACCAGCGACCCAGGTCGATGGTCTTGCAGCGCGCCGAGCAGAAGGGAAACGAAGGCCATTCCGCCAAGCTGCGCCCTTCCATGCGCCGACCACAGATCGGGCAGGACAACCTTATCTTCGGTCGGTCCGGTTCAGGACTTGGAGCTTTTCGACTCACTTTTCTTGCCCTTCCCCCCAGCGCAGGCGCAAGCCGTGCCGTTTCCGCAAGGTGTAGTGTCTGTACCATTGCTGGACACTTTGCTGGCTGCTTCCTGATCCGCCTTGGCCGCTTGCTTGTACGATTCGCTGCGGTAATCGGTCTCATAGAAGCCGGAACCTCGGAAGAGGACGGCTGCTCCCGTACCGAAGATGCGGCGGAGCTTCGGTTTTTTGCACTTCGGGCACTTCTTCAGAGGCGCCTCGCTGATGGATTGAAATTCATCGAAACCATGATCGCAAGCGTCACAATGATATTCGTAAGTCGGCATAGGATCTCTCCCAAAGGGCAAAGTTACGTTTAGCCGCGAGCTGCAGGCGAGTGCTCGCCTGCAACTCGCGGTTAAACAGGTTTATCGGTCGGCTCCGGCGCCGTGGACACGACCACGCGCGCAGGACGGAGCACCCGGTCATGAATCAGGTAGCCCTGCTCCAGCACTTGCACCACCGTCATCGGTGGATGCTCCTTGCTCGGCAGCTGGGTCACTGCTTGGTGGCAGTTTGGATCAAACGGCTTGCCCTGCGCTTCGATGCGTGTAACACCGTGACGGCGCAGGATGTCGAGCAGTTGCGTGTGGACCATTGCCACGCCTTGAACCAGTGGACCTTTCTCACCGGCCTGCTCGGCCGCGGCAGTGGCACGTTCCAGATTGTCCAGAGCCGACAGCAAGTCAAACGCCAGCGGCACCTGGGCATAGCGGCGTTCCTCAGCCTGATCGCGCTTCATGCGTTTCTGATAGTTCTCAAAATCGGCCCGCGTCCGTTGGGCCAGATAGAGATATTCGTCGCGCTTCTGTTCGGCTTCCTGGAGCTTGGCCCGCAAACTGTCCAGATCATCGAGCACTTGCTCGGCAGCCTGGTCTTCGGTCTGCGTCCGGGTCTGTTCCTCAGCCGTTTCAGCAGCGTTATTCATCGTGGCAGAATTTTGTTCCTTGTGTTCCGTCATGACTTCTCACCCTTCCATTCCGTCGCTTATGCTTCCGGCTCGTTTGCGTTTGGCGCAAAAAACGCGCGGATGCGATCGAGCCAGCTCTTCCGTTCGGGAGGAATTTCGGTTCCCTCGATTTCTTCCAGTTCACGGAAAAGCTCTTCCTGCCGCCTGGTCAAGTGCCGCGGTGTTACCACGCGCACATGGACCACCAAGTCGCCAGGCCGGCCGCCGCGCAGATGCGGCATGCCTTTGCCGGGAATGCGGACTTCCTCGCCGCTCTGTGTGCCGCGTTTGAGCGTGTGAGTAATAAACTGTCCGTCTAGCGTCGGCACTTCGATGGGCCGGCCCAGAGCCGCCTGGCTAATCGTCACCGGCACTTCGCAGTGAAGATCCTGGCCGTGACGAACGAACAGGGGATGTTTGCGGACACGGAGGACGCAATAGAGGTCACCCGGCGGTGCGCCGCGTTCGCCGGCCTCGCCCTCGCCGGCCAGACGAATGCTCACATCGTTATCCACGCCGGGCGGAATATTCACCGTCAGCGTGCGTTCGATCTCGACAGAGCCGCGTCCGTGGCAAGTGCGGCAGGGATCGGTGATGACCATGCCTTGACCGCCGCAGGCACCGCAGGTTTGCTGAATGCGGAAGAAGCCTTGGCCCTGAATGACCACGCCCCGTCCGCCGCAGCGCCGGCAGGTGGCCGGCCGAGTGCCGGGCCGGGCACCACTGCCGCGGCAATCCGAGCAGATCTCCATCCGCGGGACTTTGATTTCTTTCTGCACGCCGCGTGCCGCTTCCAGCAGGTCAATCTCGAGCGCTATTTGCAGATCGCGGCCAGGCCGAGGACCACGCCGACGCCGTCCGCCGAAAATATCGCCGAAAATATCGCCGAAAATGTCAAAAACAGCATCGGCGCTGGCGAAATTCGGCATGGCGGTCCCTTCCAGACCGGCATGACCGTAGCGGTCGTAGAGCTGGCGCTTGTGCGGATCGCGCAACACGTCGTAGGCTTCGGAGGCTTCCTTGAATTTGGCCTCCGCCTCGGCATCGCCGACGTTGCGATCCGGGTGATACTGCATGGCCAACTTGCGATAGGCCTTTTTGAGCGTGTCGTCGTCGGCGTCGCGCGGGACGCCCAGGACCTCGTAATAGTCCCGCTTCGAGCTGGCCATAGGCATGTTCTAAAGTTCCGAGTTCTGGGTTCGAAGTGCTGAGTTCTGAGTGCAGATTTCCTCAGAACTTCAGCACTCCGAACTCAGCCCTTTTGTTATCGGACAGCGCCTTGCACCTTGCTGGCTGGCTCATCCTCATCGATCTTGGTGACCATCACCTCAGTCGTGAGCATCAGTCCAGCAATGCTGGCGGCATTTACCAGGGCCGAGCGGGTCACTTTGGTCGGATCAACGATGCCGGCCTTGTACATGTCCACAAACTCGCCCGTGTTGGCATTATAACCGATGTTGGCCGCCTTTTGCCGCGCCACTTCGTCGGCAATGACCGCACCGTCGGCCCCAGAGTTTTCGGCGATAGTGCGGATCGGCTTTTCCAGCGCTCGAGCCACGATCTCCGCGCCGACCTTCTCGTCGCCTTCGAGCTTTTCGGCCAATTTTTCGACAGCAGGGATGCAGCGTAGCAGGGCCGTACCGCCACCGGGGACGATGCCCTCGGCTACAGCAGCGCGCGTGGCGTGCAAGGCGTCTTCGACGCGCCCCTTGGTCTGCTTCATCTCCGCCTCGGTAGCGGCGCCGACACGAATGATGGCCACGCCGCCCGTCAGCTTCGCCAGCCGCTCACTGAACTTCTCTTTGTCGTACTCACTTTCGGTCTGCTCCATCTGCGCGCGGATCTGGGCGATACGCTTCTCGATGTCGGCTTTCTTGCCGGCGCCGTTGATGATGGTGCAACTCTCTTTCTCGACCTTGACCGTCTTGGCCCGGCCCAGCTGCGACAACTCGACGTTCTCCAGCTTCAAGCCGAGATCTTCGCTGATGAACTGCCCGCCCGTGAGGACGGCGATATCGCCGAGCATGGCCTTGCGGCGATCACCGAAGCCGGGCGCCTTGACGGCACAGACTTGCAACACACCGCGCAGTTTGTTGATGACCAGGGCGGCCAGTGCCTCGCTCTCCACGTCCTCAGCGATGATGAGGAACGGCTTGCCGGTCTGGGCCACTTTCTCCAGGAGCGGCAAAAGATCGCGGACGTTGCTGATCTTCTTTTCGTGAATGAGGATATAAGCGTCTTCCAGTTCGCAGGTCATCTCTTGCGTGGTGATGAAATACGGCGAGATGTAGCCTTTATCGAACTGCATGCCCTCGACGAACTCCAGCGTCGTCTCGGAAGTTTTGCCCTCTTCGACAGTGATGACGCCGTCTTTGCCGACCTTCTCGAAGGCGTCGGCCATCAGTTGACCAATTTTTGGATCGTTATTAGCGCTAATTCCGGCCACTTGCGCCATTTCTTCTTTCTTGGTCAGTTTCTTGGACATGCCGTCCAGCGCTTCGACGACCTTTTCGACAGCCTTATCGATGCCGCGTTTAACAGCCATCGGATTGGCGCCGGCGGTGATGTTGCGCAGCCCTTCCTGATAGATGGCCAGAGCCAGGATAGTGGCCGTGGTGGTGCCATCGCCGGCCACGTCGCTGGTCTTCTGGGCCACGGCGTTGACCAGTTTGGCGCCCATGTTCTCGAACGGATCGGGCAGATCGATCTCTTTACTGACGGTCACGCCGTCTTTGGTAACGGCCGGGCCGCCGAAGCTCTTGTCAAGAATGACATTGCGTCCGGTCGGCCCCAGAGTGATGCCCACGGCGCGGGCCAATTTTTCAGCGCCGGCGAGCAGCTTCTTGCGCGCCTCGTCGGTGTAGAGCAGTTGTTTTGCCATTTGCACGTTCTCCCAAAATTAACCACAGAGTCACAGAGAACACAGAGAGAAGAACGCAGAGAGAAAAAAGAAGCAGAAAAAGAACAAAGAAAAAAGTAAGTCTTATTCGTTCCCTTTACCTGTCTTCTTTTTTTCTTTTTTTCCCTCTGTATACTCTGCGACTCTGTGGTTTGTTTGTCTTACTTGGTGACCTTGGCGAGGATGTCGCCTTCCCGCATGATTTTGATCTCTTTGCCGTCTACCTCGACATCGCTGCCGCTATAACGGCCATAAATGACTTCGTCGCCTTTCTGTACAGACAGAGTCATGCGTTCGCCTTTGTCGGTGAGCTTGCCGGGGCCGACGGCTAACACACGGCCGCGCTGCGGCTTTTGCTTGGCCGTGTCCGGCAGCAAAATACCGCCCGCCGTCTTTTCCTCTGCCTCCAACGGCTCCACTACCACACGATCGTCCAAAGGTCGAATGCGCACGCTGAGATCTTTTTCTTTCGCCATGTTTTTATCCTCTCCCAATGGGCGAGCGAGCCTGTCCACGCCCCGCTCGCTTGTGTCCTTGTTGGTTACATCATCCCCATGTCGCCCATGCCGCCCATGCCGCCCATACCGCCGTGATGATCGTGCGGTCTCTCTTCCTTTTTCTTTTCCGGAATGTCTGCGACCATCGACTCTGTCGTGAGCAGCAAGCAAGCGACGCTGGCTCCATTCTGCAAAGCGGTGCGTGTCACCTTGACAGGATCGACGATGCCGCGTTTACGCAGATCGGTGTACTCGCCCTTGTCGGCGTCGTAGCCATAGTTCTTATCTTTGCTACGGCGGATGTTGGCGACGACGACCGAACCGTCCAGGCCAGCGTTCTCGGCGATGCAGCGGCACGGCATCTCCAAGACGTTCTGCACCAGACGCACGCCCGCCTGTTCGTCTTCGCTTTCGGCCTCAAACTTGTCAAGCACCTTGCGAGCTTGCAACAGAGCCACGCCGCCGCCAGGCACGATGCCTTCAGCCAGGGCCGCCCGTGTGGCATGCAGGGCATCCTCGAACAGCGCCTTGCGTTCCTTCATCTCCGTCTCCGTGGCTGCCCCGACTTTGATCTGAGCGACGCCGCCGGCCAACTTGGCCAGACGTTCTTGCAATTTCTCGCGGTCATAGTCGCTGTCGGTCTTCTCGATCTCCCGGCGAATCATCTCGCAGCGGCCGTCGATGGCTTTCTTATCGCCGGCGCCTTCGGTGATCGTCGTATTCTCCGCATCGATCTTGACCTTCTTGGCCCGGCCCAGGTCGCGCAGCTGCACGTTCTCCAGCTGGATGCCCAGATCTTTGAAGATGGCCTTGCCGCCGGTCAGGGTGGCTATGTCTTCGAGCATGGCCTTGCGGCGATCGCCGTAGCCCGGTGCCTTGACGGCGCAGACTTGCAGGATACCCTTGAGCTTGTTGAGCACCAGCGTCGCCAGCGCATCGCCCTCCACGTCCTCAGCGATGATGAGCAACGGCTCCTTCTTCTTGGAGATAGTCTCCAAAAGCGGAATAAGTGCCTTGGCCGAGCTGATTTTCTCTTCGTAGATGAGGATGTAAGGATTGTCCAGCTCGCAGGTGACCGTGTCGGGATTGGTGACGAAATGCGGCGACAAAAAGCCGCGATCGAACTGCATGCCTTGTACAACCACGACTTCCGTTTCAGCGGTCTTGCCTTCTTCGATGGTGATGACGCCGTTGGTGGCGCCGACGAGCTTCATCGCTTCGGCCAGCTTCTTGCCGATCTCAGCATTGTTGTTGGAGGCGATGGTGGCAACTTCGGTAATCTCTTTTTCGTCCTTATCGTCGATCTTCTCGGCCAACCGCTCCAACTCTTCGACGACTTTCTCCACAGCCTTCTGGATACCGCGTGTCAGGGCCATGGGGTCATGGCCGGCAGCGATCATTTTGAGACCTTCACGGTAGATAGCTTCGGCGAGAACAGTGGCGGTGGTGGTGCCGTCGCCGGCCACATCGCTGGTTTTGCTGGCCGCTTCCTTGACCAGCTGCGCTCCCATGTTTTCGTAGGGATCTTGCAGCTCGATTTCTTCGGCCACGGTGACGCCGTCTTTGGTGACGTTGGGGCTGCCCCATCCTTTATCGAGCACGGCATTGCGGCCGCGCGGCCCCAAAGTGCAGCGCACCGCCCGCGCCAGCTTACTAACGCCGGACAACAGTTTCTGCCGCGCTTCATCGCTATACGTGAGTTGCTTGGCCCCCATTCACATATCTCCTTTCACTAGCTTCACTTCCGCTCGAGGATTAACATCTGTTCCGCGGCTGCCGCCTTGAAAGCACGCCGCGCCAGGGAATCTCTTCATGGCTGCGTGACCGACGAAAGCAACTTATGTGCCACGTTGATATGTTGACATAACTTCCTAATTAATAAAGAATTGCAACAAAAACACTCCGCTTCGCCGCAGAGGGAAGACCGCCAATTTGGCAGAGGAGGCGGCGGCGGCTGACAAAATGTGTCAGCGACGGAGTGCTTCACTTGCATCGGCCCAGCGGTCCGACGGAGGTAGATAAAGAAGCACAGGCCACAGAGGCAGCAGCAGCACCGACTCCTTCGAGAGAATGGCGAAACCAGAGCGCTGGTAAGCTCCTGCATGTCGCCCATCGGAAAGCGATTCCGCCCTATTGCAGGGACACGCAACCAGGATGGTAGCTTCATTGCTGCGACCGCTTGAGCTGTTCACGCACCAGTTCCGGGAGATACTTCACCGGCAGCGTGCCGTGAGCCAGAACAGCCTCGTGATAACGGCCCAGCTGGAACTTATCGCCCATTTCACGCTGGATTTGCTGGCGTAAGCGATAGAACGCCATGCGGCCGACGAAGTACGTCGAAAGCTGGCAGGAGCTTTGCTTGGCCCGGATGATCTTGGCGACAGCTTCCCCTTCGGACTGAAAAGCGCGCTGAGTCAGAAAAGCCAACGCTTCTTCATCGCTCATGGTGGTGCAGTGCATCTTGTGATCAAGGATGGCGTTGGCGACGCTACGCAGATACCACTTGAGCTGATACAGCCGTAAGGCCAGATCGCTGTTGCCGTAGCCCTGATCGAGCATCATCTGCTCGGTGTAGACGGCCCATCCCTCGGCGAAGACGCCGGAATACAAAACGCGACGAATCAAGGAGGGATGGCGATTAGAATACTCCAGTTGCACATAATGGCCGGGATAGGCTTCGTGAATGGTGAGAATCTGCAGCATACGGCGGTTGTACTCTTGCAAGAGTGATTCGACGCGGCGCGCGTCCCAGCCGGCCGGTGGTGGACTAACAGCATAATAGCTCGAGGCTTTGCGGTCCAGAGGCGGTGCCGGATTCAGATAGGCCAGCGAATTGCCGCGATGAAACTCCGGCATCTCAATCACCTGGCACTGGTCCGGGTCCGGCAAACGCAGGATGTCGTTCGCGACGATGAAGCGTTTGATGCGATCGACCGTGGCGCGGGCATCGCGGACGAGATCTTCCGGCTTGCCGTGCTCCTGATTGAGCCGATCGAGGACGAGACGAATGGTTTCGGTACGGCCCTTGGCGTCATCGGGCGGCAGAGGTTTTCCGGGATATGTCTTGCTCCATAGCTGTCGGGCGATAACGTACATGTCGCGCTCGACACGCGCGAACTCCGCCTCGGCCTCTTTCAGCACCTCATCAGCCGAGAGCTGGGCGTCCAATTCCAGATCGAGTTTGCGATAGAACTTCTCTCTTCCCAGCCGCCATGGGCCGGTCGCTTGGGGCAGTAATCCTTCCAGGAACTGCAAGTGATCCTTGAGCAACGGCAGCACGCGCTCAGCTGCCGGCCGCAGCACGCTCAAGCGCGGGTTTTCGCCAGCCAATTCGTAAATGCCGCTCTCATAAAAATGAAGGGCGCCGCGCGCCTGGCGAATGGCCGTCTCCAACACGACACGGGGCGGATGGCGCAAGTTTTCCTTGGCGGCAGCGATGATTTTGGGGAACTGCCCCATACGGGCCACACAGTTGCGCAGGTTCACCGCTTTGGGCTGTGTCGATTGTGCCAATAAAAGATAAACACTGTCGCTTAGGTAGTCATTGTAGATACGCGGATCGTTCTCGAAAGGCTGAGTGTTCTCGATCAGCCACAGGGCGGTGGTGAGATGGTGCTTGAAGATCTCGTAATCGATCTGTGCAGAGCGCGGCAGCTGAGCATAATCGACTTGCTTGGGCAGCTCAGCAAGCGTTTGCCGATAATGCTCGATCCAACCGACCCGCGCTTCAGCAGAGATGTCGTCGAGTTGATGATCGAAACGATGCTCGCCGAGACGCGTCGCTTCCAGCGGCCGGCGCCGAAACGCTTCTTCCAAATACGCCTTGAAAAAAGCGTTCAAACGCTCTTCCGCGCTCCCAGATGCTGACCCCCAGACGAATCGGCAGCATAAGCTGCTGGGTGGGACAGCGAGAACGAGCAAACACAACGACAAAACAGTGAGCGCAGGCTTCATGGGTATCGCTCCTGAATCGAGACCCAGCTGCACGTCAGCCTATTATAGCATTCGCTTCAGGAAAAATCTTACCCGGCAGATTCTTGACTCGGCCACTCACAGCCATATAATCGCTACAGCCATTTTTTTCATACCTGGCAAGCCCTTTCTGCCCGTTGACAAGATTTGGTACCTTACCATGAAGACCCTCCAATGGCTCAAAAAAACGTGTCCTCGATGTCGAGAACGGAATACGCGGCTATCTACTCGGCGCAAGCGACTTGAATCTTTCCTGACGGTGCTTTTGATTCGGCCCTATCGCTGCCGAACATGCGGCATACGGTTCTGGCGGTTCGTTTAGCGATTCCTGCACATCCTTCGCCATCCCGTCGCGCCAGCAAGGGATGCCCTTGTGGACGCGACGAGATGGTAAACCAGGTTATTTTCCTACCGGCGCGACGATGTGGTCTTCGCTCGCCGGGCCGGCGGCAGCGGTAGGGTAAGAATGCGGAGTTCTGCCGGCACGGACCAGGTGAGGAGCGGAGCCGGTTATCGCCGCTTCGACCAACTCCTTCTGCTCGCGGCGATGGATGGCCAGCGATCCGGTCGCCGGGCTGGCGCTGGCATCACGGCCAACATAGTCAAAGTGGTAGCCCAGAGCGCGCAAGCG
>JAJPHU010000077.1 GCA_021325115.1 Planctomycetota bacterium
GGTAACGCTAAAAACAACAAGGACCACTGCCGCGTAAGTGGGGAACTATTTAGCTGCACAAACAGGCTGTGGCAGACGGGACCTTGGCGGGGAAGGTCAAGGAACTCATCGCCCTGGGGATCGCTGTGGCCGTTCACTGCGAGGTCTGCATCGCCTTCCACATGCACGATGCCCTGAAGGTCGGGGCCAGCCGTCAGGAAGTCCTGGAGACAGTCGGCGTCGCCGTACGGATAGGAGGCAAGCCGTCCGTGATGTACGGGGCGAAAGCGCTGGTAGCGCTGGACCAGTTTCAGGTCACGGCCACCGCCAAGCCTTGATGCAATGCCTCGGGGCACAGTTTCGCTACTCCCAGAGATACCAGCGGCGTTTCGCCCGCGGCCCATAGGTTAGTCCGAACTGGTTCTGAGCCACCTCAGTGACGGAATGGACCGCCTCCTCGGCCGAGTCGGTCACCAGGAAGCGCTGGTAGTCGGCCGCGTCGATCATCCCTCCCGCCAGTAGTCGGCTGTGCAGGAAGTCTGTCAGCGGACGCCAGAACTCCCGCCCCATCAGCACCAGGGGGAACTGCTTGATTTTCCCGGTCTGGATCAGGGTGGCCACCTCGAAGATTTCATCCAGCGTGCCGAACCCACCCGGCATGGCGATGAAGGCGTAGGAGTACTTGACCAGCATCAGCTTACGCACGAAGAAGTGGCGGAAGGTGATCCAGCGGTCGAGGTACGGATTGGGCCGCTGCTCGGTGGGCAACTCGATGTTGCAGCCAACCGAGATGCCGCCGATGTCCCTGGCGCCCCGGTTGGCCGCTTCCATAAGGCCCGGGCCGCCGCCGGTCATCACCGTGAAGCCGGCGCGGGCGAGCCGCGCCCCGACTTCCCGGGCGAGAGCGTAATGAGGCTGGCCTTCGCCGAAGCGGGCCGAGCCGAACACGGTCACGCACGGACCAAGGAAGTGGAACGTGCGGAAACCGCGCATCAGCTCGCAGAAGATGCCGAGGGCCTTGCCCAACTCGAAGCCGCGGGGCTGAGGCCCTTGGAAGAACCGCACCTGGTCCAGCGGGGCCGTACCGGCCTCCCAGAAGGCGGATGCAGCGGCCAGTTCCTGCGGCGGCTTCACCGGGTGTTCCAGTTCCGCGACCTCGCTCATCCGTCGCTCCCTCCTGGTGGGGAAAAACCCTGTGGTCCAAAATCTCGAGGTCAACCGCGGTCCCCCGGCAGCGGGGGCAGGGACGGCGTGCGTGCTGCCGCCGGGGCCAGGTGGACGCGAGGCGTGGCCTCGGAGGTGGACTCCGTCTGGAGGACGCCCAGGATCTCCTGCAACCGCCGGTCGAGGCGGTGGTGAAAAGCTCCCTCCTGGTCCACGTCGCCCGCCGTCATGCCGGTCAGCAACTCGATCCCCTCGTCGATGGTGTCCACGGCCCAGACGTGAAACTTGCCCTCGCGGACGGCCTCGATGACGTCATGCCGCAGCACCAGGTGCCGGACGTTCGACCGCGGGATGCAGACACCCTGCTTGCCGGTCAGTCCCTTGGCCCGGCAGACGTCGAAGAAGCCCTCGACCTTTTCGTTCACACCGCCGACAGCCTGGACCTCGCCATGCTGGTTCACCGAGCCGGTGACCGCAATGTCCTGGCGCAGGGGCACGTTGGCCAGGGCGCTGAGGAGGCAGTACAGCTCGGCCGAAGAGGCGCTGTCCCCCTCGATCCAGCCATAGGACTGCTCGAACGTCAGGCTGGCCGACAGAGTGAGTGGGTGGGCGCGGGCGTAGCGGTTGCGAAGGTAGCCTTCGAGGATGAGGACCCCCTTGTCGTGGGTGCTGCCCGAGAGGTCGCACTCGCGCTCGATGTTGACTAGCCCCTCTCGGCCCACGCCCACCGACGCGGTGACCCGGCTAGGCCGGCCAAAGCGGTAGTCTCCCAGGTCCCAGATCGACAGCCCATTCACCTGCCCGACGCGGCTGCCGTCAATGGCGAGACGGAGTGTGCCTTCCTCGATCAATTCGCGGACTTTGGCGGCGATGCGGTCGCTGCGGTAGACCCGCTCGTGCAGTGCCTGTTGCACGTGCGTGGCGGTGACCGTAGCCGACGCCGCCTGCCGCGCCCAGTAGTCGGCCTCGCGGACGACGTCCGCCACGAGGTCCAACTCCACCGACAGTTTGTCCCGGTGGGCCGCCTCCCGCGCTCCGAAGCGAATCACCTCAGCTACGGCAGGGGCGTCGAAGGGCAGCAGATGCTCCATCTTGGTGAGCTTGGCGACGAAGCGGGCATATGCCTGGTGGCCGTTGGCATCGCGCGGGGCCTCCGGGCCGAAGTCGGCCCGGATCTTGAACAGCTCGCGGAAGTCGTCGTCGAGGAACTGGAGCAAGTAGTAGAGCTGCGGCGAGCCGACGGCCACGACCTTGGTATCGATGGGGATCGGCTGCGGCTTGAGGGCCGTCGTGGCCAGCAGCGAAAACGGCTCGTAGACGTCCGTCAAGAGCTGACCAGACTTGAGGGCCCGCTTGAGCTGCCGCCAGACCAGCGGCTCGATGAGGGCGTCCTCCAGGTCGAAGACGAGGTAGCCGCCGTTGGCTCGCAGCAGGCTGCCCGGCCGGATGCGCGTGAAGTCGGTGTTGACCCGGCCGAAGAGGTTCACGTCGTGCTCGATGGTGCCGAAGAGGTTCTTGTAAGTGGGGGAGATCTCCACGACCACCGGGGCGCCTTGCGTATGTGAGTTGTCAGCCACGACGTTGACCCGGTATTCCAGCCAAGGATCCTCGCGCTCCATCGCGGCCCGGAGGGCCGCCGGCAAGTCCGCAGGCTGTTCCCGGTGATTTTCCTGCAAGCGGTCAAGGTGATCGAGCATGTGCTCTCGAACCCGGTCGAGCCAGGCGCCCAGTGGATCGCCGGGATGGTCCTGCTTGACGCGGTCGATGAGCGGGTCGATGATACGCCGGGCGAAGTTCTGCACGATCTGGTGGATCTCCTGCCGGAGTTGGTGGGACAGCTCTTGCTGCTTGGTCAGGATCTCGCCCGCCAGCTTGCCCAGCTCCGCCTGGCGGCGCTCGATGGCAGCCCGCTCTTCGTCACTGAGTTGCTCGATGTCCGGAGGCTCAATTGGTTTTCCGTCCTTGAGCGGGATGAAGACGAGTACGCCGTTGGGTAGCTGGCGGATCATGAGGTCGAGCTGACGGCCTCGCTCCACCAGCTGATTGAAGAGGGCTTCGCTCTGCTGGCCGAACTTGGCGGCCAGGCGTTCGCGCTCGGCGTCGAAATCCTTGGCTTTCAGGGCGGCGGGTAGGTCGTGCTGCAGCCGATCAATGACCTCCTCCAGGGCACCCCGAAGGCGCACGCCGTGGCCGGTAGGGAGTCGCAGCGCCAGGGGACGGTCGGGTTCGTCAAAGTTGTGGACGTACACCCAGTCGTCCGGTGTCTTCTCCCGACCGGCTCGCGCTTCGAGCAGCCTCTGAATCGACTGCTTCTTGTCTGTCCCCGTCACCCCGGAGACGTAGATATTGTAGCCGCGGTGTCGGACCGCCAGCCCGAACTCCAGGGCGCGAAGGGCGCGCTCCTGGCCGTGCAAGTGGTCGAGCGGCTCCAGCTCATCGGTCGTACGGAAGCCCAGCTCAGCCGGGTCCAGCGACGGTCCGAGATCAGACGCCTGGAGCTTCCAGCGATCCGGCGAGGTGTTGTGAATGGCAGTGATCAAAGGTCGGCTATTCTGCATTGTTGCTCACCGAAGAAAGTTCAGGAAACGTCCACGCGAAGGACGTAGCTCGCTCTCTCCACCGCGAGGGAGGTGTGCTCTGTCGTTTGCCCCGACGGTTGTTTCTTGGGCAGGTGAATCCGGCAGGTGCCGTGACGGTATTCCGCCCGCGCCTGCTGCGGATCCACTGCCTGGGGCAAGGTCAGCGTGCGCTCGAAGGCGCCGCACGGCCGCTCACACCGCTGGAAGAGGACTCCGCTCAAGAAAGCAGCCTGTCGCTTGCCGGCGACGACAAGGTCCCGCTCACTGAGGAGGATGCGTATCTCTTCCGGGGCCACTCCCGGAAGGTCGATTACCACGACGTAGGCATCTGTCATCTCGTGAAAGTCGAGGGACGGCCGCCAGCCTGACCGTCCCGAGATGGCCCACGGCCGGTACACCAACTCCTCGAACAACTCGTCCACGTGACGGTGCAGGTCGAGAAACACGGATTCCCAAGGACGTAACAAGGAACGACCCTCCCAAAGCATACATCAGGTCGCTTGCGCAAGAAGCAAACATGATGCCGTCGCCTAGCACCAGGCCGCAGTGTTGCAACTGCTTTGCTTCCGGGGGCTTTGTCACCCTTCGGCCCAGGCTTCCCGGTGAGCGGAATCGCCCTCCTGTGCCAATCCGCACAGTGTCGCCGCCCGGTGCGCCGAAGAGCGGCAGGTTGTGCCTCCTTTCCTGCGGCGCGGGAAATGCATCTGACAAGCGGCAAACGGATAGAACGGCTGTGGAGCGGTCTATGAAGTTCGCGACCTTCTCGGAGATCCTTGAGCAGTTAGAGCAGACCTCTTCCAGCCTGAAGATGATTGAGGTACTGAGTGGCCTTTTTGTTCACCTGGGGCCAGTGGAGGCGCGGGCGGCGGCGTACCTGCTGAAAGGGAAGTTGGCCCCCGATTACGAGGGGACCGAACTCGGCATGGCGGAGAAAGCGGTCATGCGGGCCATCGCGGCGAGTGCAGCAGTGCCGCTCTGCCACGTGCAGGCTGCCTTTCACCGAACAGGCGACCTGGGAGCTGTCGCCGCACAGTACGCGGGGGACCGCCGCAGCGCCGGCCTTACGCTCCCGCAGGTGTTTGAGCGGCTCCGGAAGATCGCCTGTGCCCGAGGCACCGGCTCGCAGGCGACGAAGCTTGCATTGCTTGCGGACCTCCTCCAACACTGCTCGGCCCGCGAGGCGAAGTACACGGCGCGCATCGTCCTCGGGACGCTCCGCCTCGGGGTCGCGGAGATGACGTTCCTCTACGGCCTGTCGAAGGCGCTCACCGGCTCGAAGAAAGCCAAGCCGATCCTGGAGAACGCCTTCAACGTTCTTTCGGATCTCGGGGAAGTGGCTGAACGGGCGCTTCGCTCCGGCGTTGAAGCCCTTCGGCGCGTCCGCCCCGTCGTTGGCAAGCCCGTGCGCATGATGCTGGCTCAGCGAGTTAAGGACCTCGCAGAGATTCCCAAGCACATCTCCGGTCTGGTACACGTCGAATACAAATACGATGGCGAACGCGTGCAAGCACACGTACCGAGGAGCGGAGACATTGTGCTCTACTCCCGGCGCCAGGAGGACATCACGCATCAGTACCCTGATGTCGTGCAGGCGCTCCGCGACTCCTTCCGAGGAAAACAGGCGATCCTCGAAGGCGAGGTCGTAGCTATCGAGGTCGCGACGGGCAGGCTCAAAGACTTCCAGACGCTCATGCAGCGCCGCCGGAAACACGATGTCGAAGCCTACGTGGGCAAGATCCCGGTGAAATACTTCCTCTTCGACCTGCTCCATCTCGACGGGCAGTCGCTGCTTCAAAAGCCCCTGGCCTTCCGACAGGAGACGCTCGTCCGCTGCGTCCAGGAATCGGAACGACTGACCTTCGCGGCCTCCACCGCGACGAAGGACTTGGAAGAGGTCGAGAGCTTTTTCGCCGAGGCAATAGAGCGCGGTGCCGAAGGGGTGGTGATCAAGGACGCACAGAGCCCCTACGAGGCTGGGACGCGCGGCTGGCACTGGATCAAGTACAAGAAGGAGTATCGCACGGAGTTGGCCGACACCTTCGACCTCGTCGTCGTTGGGGGCATGCACGGGCGAGGGATGCGGGGGGGCACGTTCGGATCGCTGCTCGTGGCCGCTTTCAATCCGACGACGAACCGCTACGAGTCCTTCACCAAGGTGGGTGCTGGCTTTACTGATGTGGAGTTGGCCCGGCTCCCGAAACTCCTGAAGCCGTACCGGCTGTCGGCAAAGCACCGCCTGGTCGAGACAGGGGTCAAGGCCGATGTGTGGTTCGAGCCCGCCTTGGTGATGGAGTTGACGGGTGCGCAACTCACCGTCAGCCCGGTTCACGCCGTCGCCCGAGAGCGCGTCAAGAAAGGAGGACTCGCCCTACGTTTCCCCCGCTTTCTGCGGTGGCGCGACGACAAGGAGCCGGAGCAGGCGACGACCACAGAGGAGATATACGAACTCTATGAGAGCCCATCAGGAAGGCGGGATGACAAGCCGTCTGTTCGTCGGCGTCCGAAATACGGTTCAGGGGCTTGATCCTCGGTTGTGCGCTAGTAGCCCGTAGTAGAAATCGCTCTCCGGACATTGTGCCTATGTGGCGGTGATTGAGAAACCTCTACCGCGCCGGTATCCTTCCCACCGCGACAGGTGCCGCCGTACGGCGTCTCTCATCCACAACAGACTCCAAAGCAGCCCCAAGGCCCCCACGCGCCTGCCCTGCAAGCCACACGGCGTTCCACGACCCCACCAACTTCCGCATCACCAAACTCAAATTGAAACCGCCCACATGCACCAGCAACTGTTTCAAGATGTTCCCCCGACCACGTAGGCGAACCCACCGCAGGCCACCCGACTCGTAGGCATGTGCGAACGACCGCTCCGGATACTCCCCACGATGACGCAACAGACGCTTGCCACGCCGACCACGGATATGCCGTCGGTTGGTGTACATCCCTGCACGCTCCGCCTCCTTGCCTTCCCAATCCCGACAGCCACATGCTCCACCTTGTGGGCCAAGTGCGTCGTGCCATCCTTCATCGTGGTGACGCGAGCGTCCGGATCGTGCGGATGGTCCCACTCCTTGTTGGAAGCCTTGTTCTTGCGGCTCTTGTCGATCCTGGCCAAATCTTCTCGTATCGGCGTCTCGATGCCGGAGGCTTTGGCCAGCCGCGTTAGAAATTCCTGATAGGTCTCCTTGGTGTCACGTCGCACGATGGAATGCATGGCTGCATTGGCTTCCAGAGCGGTGGCCTCGATACCTAGGAAGAAGTCTGATTATTATTTAACAGTGGACGTAAGAAGGAAAACGATTCTCTTTTTTGGCTTGCGGAAGAATTTTGCCGGAGAAATACCATGCGGAGGCGTGTTCTCACCCTGGCGCTGGTACTGATCGCCGCCGGTCTGCTGGCGGCGCTTGGTTGGCGGCGCCAGACACCAGCGTCGTTTGATGGCCAGACACTGCGCTGGGGTGGCGACTCCAGTGGCGGTGCGCCGTATCTGATCGATCGTGGACCGGGCCGGTCGATCGCTGGCTTCGAGGCGGAATTGGCCGATCATTTGGCCCAAAAACTCGGCATCTCGTCGCGGTTCGTCCAGAAATACTGGGACATGCTGCCGCAAGACCTGGCGCGCGGCGATATCGACATGATCCTCAACGGCTACGAATGGACGCCGCAGCGCGAACGTGCTATGGCCTCGACGATCCCCTATTACGTTTACCGCTTGCAACTCCTCGTTGCTGCCACTTCGCCGATCCGCAATTGGGCTGATTTGCACCGCACGCGCTCCGGCAAGCGTCTGAAGGTCGGCGTCCTCAGCGATTCGGCTGCGCATCGCTATGTGGAGAAGGCGTATCGTAATGATGTGGAGATTGTGGCCCTGTCGGAAGAGGGTAGCACCGGCGTCATGCGCATGGTCCGCGAGGGCAAGCTGGATGCGACCGTGCAAGATCTGCCAACGGCGTTATACTACGTCGAGCAGAAGCATGGTTACGAAGACCTGCGAATGATTGGCGAGCCGATTGAGCCAGGCTATTATGTGATCTTTGTGCGTCCCAACGACACGGAGCTGCGCCAGCGGTTGAACGAGGCGCTGCGCACGGCTCTCCGCGACGGCTCGCTGCGGCGCATTTACGACAAATATGGTTTGTGGAACAAAGATCAAGAAGAACTGGCGGCGCTGGCCGAGAATTGGGCGCCGGAGTCGGGATTGGGACCGGGGCTGCTGGAGTATGCCTGGCTGCTGACGCAAGCCGCTGGTGTCACCGTGCTGCTCGCCTGTCTGGCAATGCCCTTGGCCATGCTCCTCGGTCTGCTCGTCGCCGTCGGCCGGCTGTATGGGCCGCGCTGGCTAGATTGGACATTGACGGCTTACGTCGAACTGCTGCGCGGGACGCCGGTATTGATGCAGCTGTTTGTCATCTATTACCTGCTGGCAGGATACGTGGATATCAACGCCTTCTGGGCGGGCGTGTTGGGTTTGGCGATCAATTATTCGGCTTATGAAGCGGAAAACTACCGGGCCGGCTTGCTAGCCATTCCGCCCGGCCAGATGGAGGCGGCGTTGTCTCTGGGCATGAGCAAAGCGACGGCCCTGCGCCGCATCATCGTGCCGCAGGCTGTCCGCCTGGTCATCCCGCCGGTGACGAACGATTTCATTGCGCTGTTCAAGGATACGTCGGTGTGCAGCGTCATCGCCGTGGTGGAGCTGACCAGCCGCTACCGTACGCTGATGGTCAATGATCCCCATTATCGATTGCAATTGGGACTGATGACGGCATTGTTATATTTGCTGATGAGTTATCCGCTGTCGCTGCTGGCGCGGCGCTTGGAGCGTCGGCGCGCGTAAGTCCTTTACGGCATCGATGGCGAGATTGCCTTTGTTGTTTGTCCTCTTTTCTTAGGAGGCGACCGTGCGAGCGCATTTACTGCCCCACAGCGGTGTTTGATGTTTCCCGTAGGGCAAGGCTGCAGGGCAGGAGCGCGCTCCGCTCGTCTGTCCTGTGACTTTTGATTACCGAACGGCCCTGCCGCAGTATCCGTATTGACCGCGCGCACGGTGCTTCTCTAGACTGATATCATGGCCGATTTTATTTCTCGATTGCGCGGCAGCGCCATGCGGAGGCATGGAAATACATGAGTAGCGAAACGTCAATGGATGTCAGTTTTTGGGAAAAGCTGGGCGACGGCCTGTCCGCGTTCTCAGAGAACGTCGGCAAGTTCCTCTTGCGCCTGTTCGGCTCCAGCAATGAGCGCTATATTCGTAGTCTCGGTTACATCCGCGCTTCCAGCCCCGACGCCACACATACGGTCGTCCCTGGCTCACTGTTGGCACAAGTCAACGATTTGGAAGAGAGGATGCGCGCTCTCAGCGATGACGAACTGAAGGGGCTGACGCCGAAGTTCCGCGAACGGCTGGCTCAGGGGGAGACGCTTGATGACCTGCTGCCCGAAGCGTTTGCTGCCTGCCGCGAGGCCGCCCGACGCACCAAAAACATGCGTCATTTTGATGTGCAGATCCTCGGCGGTATCGTCCTGCATCGAGGCAACATCGCCGAGATGGTCACCGGCGAAGGCAAGACTCTCGTCGCCACGCTGCCGGCCTATCTGAATGCCCTGGAAGGCAAGGGCGTTCACATTGTCACCGTCAACGATTACCTGGCCCGTCGTGATTGCGAATGGATGACGCCCATTTACAAGGCGTTAGGTATCACGGCTGGCTACATTCAATCGGACATGGATCCGGTCGCCCGCCGTGCCGCCTACGACTGCGACATCACCTACGGCACCAACAGCGAGTTCGGTTTCGACTACCTGCGCGACAACATGAAGCCGGCTCGTTGGGGCGATCCGAATTTCGATCCCTATTTCCAGCAAGTACAGAAAGGGCTGAACTACGCTATCATCGACGAGGTGGACAACATCCTCATTGATGAAGCTCGAACGCCGCTCATCATCTCTGGCCCAGCCTCTGATGACCCGCGCCGTTATGTCCGTGCCAACGACATCGCGGTGCAGCTGACCGAGTTGCAAAAACGCGAGCCGGGCAAATATTTCGAGGTCAAAGAGAAGGAGCAGACCTGCCATCTGACCGAGGAAGGTATCCACAAGGCCGAAGAGCTGCTCGGCATCGAGAGCATGTACACGGCCGGTAATCTCGAATGGCCGCACCTCATCGATAACGCCTTGAAAGCGCATCATCTTTACAAACGAGACAAGCGCTATGCCGTGATGCGTCATCCCGAAACCGGCGAGATGAGCGTCATCATCATTGATGAATTCACCGGCCGTTTGATGATCGGCCGGCAGTGGTCTGATGGTCTGCACCAGGCCGTCGAGGCCAAACATGCGCGCGACGGCGTCAAGATCAAGGAAGAGACGCAGACTTTGGCCACCATCACGCTGCAAAACTACTTCAAACTGTACAAAAAACTGGCTGGCATGACCGGCACGGCCATGACCGAGGCCGATGAGTTTTGGAAGATATACAAGCTCGACGTTATCGCTATTCCGACTAACAAGCCGCTTATCCGCATCAATCACCCGGATGTTATCTTCCGTACCGAGAAGGAGAAGTGGAAAGCAGTCGTCGAGGAAATTGCCGAGGTCCATAAAGAAGGCCGGCCCATCCTGGTCGGCACCACTGATGTGGATAAATCGATCAAGCTCAGCGAGATGCTCAAGCGCCGCGGCATCAAGCACGAATTGCTCAACGCCCTGCCCGAGCATGCGGCCCGTGAGGCCGAGATTGTCGCTCAGGCCGGACGCATCGGCGCCGTCACCATTGCCACCAACATGGCTGGCCGCGGCACCGACATCATTCTCGGCGGCAACCCCGAGACGTTGGCCTGGGCACGTCTGAAAGACAAGTACGCCTCGCGCCTTGACGTTCCCGAAGACGAATGGAAGCGCACTGTTGAGGAGATCGAGCGCACGGAGAAGATGAAAGAAGAGGGCCGCAAGGTTGCCGAGATGGGGGGCTTGCACATCGTCGGCACCGAGCGCCACGATGCCCGCCGCATTGATAACCAGCTACGGGGCCGTGCCGGACGCCAAGGCGATCCCGGCTCTAGCCGTTTCTATTTGTCGCTCGAAGATGATCTCATGCGCATCTTCGCTGGCGAATGGGTATCGAATCTGCTGGCACGCCTGGGCATGAAAGAAGGGGAAGCCATCGAGAGCCGTATGGTGTCGCGGCGCATCTCGGCGGCTCAGAAAAAGGTGGAAGAACGCCACTTCGACGCGCGCAAGCACTTGCTTGAATACGACGAGGTCATGGACCATCAACGCAAGGAGGTCTACGGCGCTCGCCAACGCATTCTCGAAGGTGCCAACTGCAAGCTGCAAGTACTGCAAATGCTCGACAAGCAGATCGACGCTGCTTGCGAGCGCTATCTCGATTCCGATTACGGTGCGGCCAGCTTCGCCGAGTTTGCCGCCAACCGTCTCGGCGTCGATTTCGATGCCGCCGATTTCAGCCGCTGTGATTTCTCCGAAGCCGACAAAACCGCCAAAGACAAGGCGTATCGTGCCGTCGAGACACAGGTTTACGAGATCCTGGAAGAAAACCTTGGCAGCGAAGATCCCAAGGAATGGAACTGGCAAGCGTTGTCCAACCAGGTCAACGCGCGCTGGGGACTCAAGACGAACGATCGCCAGCTCCGGCAGATCGGCAAGGACAACATGGCCGACTACCTGCGCGAACAGGCCAACCAGTGTATTGCCAATACCGATCTGAGTGAGGGTCGGGTCTTTCTTGAGCCGGACTGGGGTGTACGCTCCTTATGCGACTGGATGCGTCTGAAATTCCAGATCAAGCTGTCGCCGCAGGAACTGGCTGGCAAGGATGATGCCGAATTGAAACAGGCGTTGCGCAACGCAGTGATGCAGCTTTATCGTCAGCGTGAGATTGAGTTCCCGGTGCGGACGGCGATGGCGCGATTCATGTCCGATCAGCCGGGGGTGGCGGCCAGCAGTCAGCGCTACAACCGTGAAGGTCTTTATTACTGGGCGATGATGCGCTTCCCCCAGCAGCGTCATCAACTGTACGAAGAGGCTTTCCGCACTCAGCCGCGCCATCGTCTCTTCGAGCTACTGCTGGATATTAGCCGTTCGGCCTATCCCCCCGTCGGTGAAGAGGCGATCAACGACAAGCTCGACGAGGTGTTTGAGGGCAGCACGCGCGCCGCCGACGCCGAAGACGCCAAGGAACTGTCTGAATGGGCCAAAGCGACGTTTGATCTGGACGTGCCGGAATCGGCCCTGACCAAGGCGACTTATGAGCAAGCCCAACAGATTTTGTGGAACGCTTTCGATGAGCGCTATCGTCCCGAGATGCGGCAGATGGAGCGCAGCCTGCTCCTGAGCCAGCTCGATTTGGCGTGGAAGAATCATCTGTACACGATGGATTATCTGCGATCGGGCATCGGCCTGCGCGGCTGGGGCCAGGAAGATCCCAAGACCGTGTACAAACAAGAAGGCATGAAGGAATTCAAGGCCATGTGGGAGGGCATCGAGGACAAGGTGACCGACACGGTGTTCCGCATGGAGGAGACGGAAGCGTTTCAGGAATCGCTGTGGACCATCGGCGCCGCCATCCACGAATCGGCCCCACGCGCTGCGGCCCAAGCTGCACAGCAGGCTGCTGCCACGAGCGGCAACGGCGAGGTCAAGGTTGTCGAGCCAATCCGTAACCGACGCGAGAAAATTGGCCGCAACGATCCCTGTCCGTGCGGCAGCGGCAAAAAGTACAAAAACTGCCACATGCGGCAAGCCGTGTAAAAGAGTGAGAACTAATCACAGAGTCGCAGAGAATGCAGAGAAAAACACAGAAATGACAAAAAGAATAGGAAAAGAACAACAGGGAGATTCTCGTTAGCTTTTTAACTTCTCTGTGTTCTCTGTGACTCTGTGATTAGCTCTTCTTTAATTGGGAAAGGATTCCCATGCCCTGGTTCCTCAACGGCATTTATCTCGTTGCTCTCTCTCTCTTGTCACCTTGGCTGATCTATCGGGCATTCCGCACAGGCCGCTATCGGCGCGGATTGCGGAACAAACTGTTCGGCCTATGTGAATCGCCGTCTGGGGGGGCAGTATGGTTTCATGGCGTCAGTGTTGGTGAAATTCACTTGCTGCGGCAGGTCATTGCTGCATTTCGCCGCCGCTATCCCGACATGCCTTGCGTCCTTTCGACGACCACCGACACCGGCTATGATGAAGCGTGCCGTTGCTTTCCTGACCTCTTCGTCTTCTACTATCCCTTCGATTTCTCCTGGGCGGTGCGGCGTTCGCTGCGGGCGATTGCACCGAGCCTGATCGTACTGGCTGAGGCGGAACTGTGGCCCAATTTCCTGATGGCGGCGCGGCGGCAAGGTGTTCCCATTGCCGTCATCAACGGCCGCATGAGTCCGCGCAGCTTGAAACGCTATCAATGGGTCAAGCCGTTGTCGCGCTGGCTGTTCGGCTATGTCGATCGACTGCTGATGCAGACGGAACATTACGCCCGCGCTGTACGCCTCCTTGGCGTCCCTCCTGAGCGCGTCGCCGTGACAGGCAACATCAAGTTCGATGGTGTTATAACAGATCGCCATAATCCGCGAACTCATTATCTGCGCCATATGCTGAATGTGAAAGATAATGAGTTGATTTGGATCGCTGGCAGCACACAGGCGCCAGAGGAAGAGATCGTCCTGGGCATCTGGCAGAAGCTCCGCGACGAGTTTCCGAATTTGCGTCTGTTTCTGGTGCCGCGCCACAAGGAACGCTTCGAGGAAGTGGCTCAATTGCTGGTTCAAGCTGGCGTCGATTTCGCGCGGCGCTCACGTTGTGCGGACCTGGACCGGCCGGTAGTGCTTGTAGACACGATAGGCGAATTGGGACCGTTATGGGGCTTGGCTGATGTAGCATTTGTCGGCGGCAGTCTCGATGGTCGCCGCGGCGGTCAGAACATGATCGAGCCGGCCGCCTTCGGTGCTGCTGTAGTGTTCGGTCCCTACGTCTGGAACTTCGCCGATACAGCAGCGCGTTTGATCGATGCCCATGCGGCCTGCCAAATCACTGATGCCGGGCAATTGGAAACGGTGGTGCGTCTGCTCCTGGAAGATGAGCAAAGCAGGCACCGTCTCGGAGCTGCGGCCCGCGATTTCGTGCAGCGCCAGCAAGGGGCCACGGAAGAAACCATCACGCAACTGGGGAATTTACTCCGTCGAAATCAAATGCAAGCTGCCTAAGGCAGCGCATCTTACGATACACCAGCGCTCCGTCTTGGCTGTCGCCGGAACATTCACTATGATAAGCTGTTGTTGATTTTCGACATCCTAAACAGGCGGGAGGTTCTTGGACAATGGCCCCGACGCAGGCGACACCGTTATCTGGAGCGACGATCTTGGTTCAGTGCTTGCTGAATCACGGTGTCGAAGTCGTCTTCGCTTATCCCGGCGGCGCCAGTATGCCCATCCACCAGGCGTTGACGCAGGTGAAAACACGGCTGCGCACTGTTCTGCCGCGGCATGAGCAGGGCGGCGGCTTTGCTGCCGAAGGCTACGCGCGCAGCAGCGGCAAAGTCGGCGTTTGCATCGCCACCAGCGGGCCGGGTGCCACCAACTTTGTCACCTGCCTCGCCGACGCCAAGATGGATTCGGTGCCGCTTATCGCCATCACGGGCCAGGTCGGCACCCCCGTCATCGGCACCGACGCTTTCCAAGAGACGCCCATCGTCGAAGTGTGTCGGGCCATTACCAAGCACCATTATCTCGTCACACGCACCGAAGATTTGCCGCGCATCTTTAAAGAAGCGTTCCACATCGCCAGCACCGGCCGGCCAGGGCCAGTCCTGATCGACGTGCCCAAAGACGTGCAGCAGCGCGAGATCGTGATCCGCGACTGGGATCCGCCCATGAACCTGCCCGGCTACCGCCCCTATCGCCGGGCCAGCCGTGCCGAGCTGCAGAAAGTCCTGGAGCTGATCGGCGACAGCCGTAAACCGATCATTTATGCTGGCGGCGGCATCATCAGCAGCAATGCCGCCCCATACTTGAAGGCGTTTGCCGAGCGCACCGGCATTCCCGTAGCCCTGACGCTCATGGGTCTGGGCGGCTTTCCCAGCGAGCATTTCCTATGCTTGCAGATGCTCGGCATGCATGGAACCATCTATGCCAACTACGCCATCAATGAGGCCGACCTGCTCCTGGCCTTGGGAGTCCGCTTCGACGATCGCGTCACCGGCAAAGTCAGCGAATTCGCCAAGCATGGCAAGATTATCCATATTGACATCGACCCGTCGGAGATCAACAAGAACAAGGCGGCCCATCTGCCGATCTTCGGCGACGTGCGGGAGGCCTTGAAGGATCTGTTGCAGTTGATGGACGAGCAGGAGGTAAACGGAGGCGCGTTAGCCCTTCCAGACAACGGAGCCGGGCAAGGGGCGAGCGGGGGTGCGTTAGCGTCCCGAGAGAACGGAGCGAACGCACTCGGGGCGCTAACACGCGCTCGCTCGCAGGGGCGTTTTGCCGAGTGGATTCGCCAAATTGAGCATTGGCGTGAGACAGAGCCTCTGCGCTACACCGATCGCGATGATGCCATTCTGCCCCAGTACGCCATCGAGCGGTTGTGGCAAATCCTTCAGGAGCGTGGCCAACTCGATAACACCATTATCAGTACCGGCGTCGGCCAACATCAAATGTGGGCAGCGCAATATTTTCATTTCAATATGCCACGCCATTGGCTGACCAGCGGCGGACTCGGCGCTATGGGCTTCGGCCTGCCTGCCGCTCTCGGCGCTCAGGCGGCGCATCCTGGCAAGACTGTCATCGACATCGACGGCGATGGCAGCTTCCTGATGAACATTCAGGAGTTGGCCTGTGCCTTCACAGAGCAGCTGCCGGTCAAAGTGTTGCTGTTAAACAACCAACACCTCGGCATGGTGGTACAGTGGGAAGATCGCTTCCACGCTGGCAATCGTGCTCATACCTACCTCGGCGCCGGCCATGATGAGGAGCCGTATCCTGATTTCGTCACCATGGTTAAGGGTTTTCGCTGCGGCGCCAATCGCATCAGCGCCAAAGGCGATTTCGACGCTGCCGTCAAGGAAATGCTCGACAGCAAGGTGCCTTATGTCCTCGATGTCATGGTGCCGTATCAGGAACATGTCCTGCCGATGATCCCCAGCGGACGCACTGTGCGCGACATTATCAAGGTATAGCCTGCAGCCGGTGTGCGAAGGCACTTAGGGCGTGAGGAAGCATTATCTGCAATGATAATCAGGCCAAGGCTCGGCCGTTGGTGGTAGTTTGGAGCTGTTGGCGGAGTTGATACAGTTCCGCAGTGATAGGGCGGCCTGTGGTCATGACGCGAGCCATAAGAGTGCCTTCGAGGAGGAGAACCACCAAGAAACATCGGTGGGCGTCGTCGAATTTCAGCACTGAAGCTCAGCCATAATCACTGTAAAAAGCGCAAAAGTCGAAGTTAGACAGTTTTCGTACACACGTTTAAGTACAGATTGGAGCCGCGACCGTAAGGGAGCAGGGGCGATGTTACTCCTTTACGGTTGCGGCTCTTATCCGAGTCGCGATTTGGCGCGAATCCGCTTACTTCTGCTCGCCGCGCGTCAGATAGGTGCGTTCTGGGGCGGGAGTAGTCCGGCGCGCCTTTTCGCCATAGGCGGGGTATGTCCATTTCGGTGCCGCTTTCGGCAAGGAAACAGCACGGCCTTCCAGCGGGACGGAACGCGGCGTGGTCGAAGACGGCGGCGTGTCCTTCGGGTTGGGCACCGGATTGTTTGGCCCGCCGTCATAGGGGAAAGTGCCCTCGTTACGGGGCTGGCCGGGGATCGGGTCCGGAGTGCGCGGCTGCGCGGCGCCCGGCAGCGGCGAGTCGAGCGGGCTTGCCGGGATGTTCAGTGTGTAGACGCTAGCTGAAGCACCGGCACACCACGGCCCGAAGAAACCGCCATAGCCGAAGCCGAAGCCCGGATAGAAACCGCCCCAGCTAAACCTGCTGAAGCCGAGTCCGTAGCCCAGACCACCGAAACCAAGGCCGAAGCCGTAGTAAGGACGGTAAAATCCCAGGCCGCCCCAGCCCCAATAGGGACGATAGAAACCACCCCAGCCCCAGCCCAGGCCACGATACCCCAAACCGCCCCAGCCCCAGCCTAAACCGCGATACCCCCAGCCGCCCCAGCCCCAGCCGCCCCAACCGAAATGATGGTGCCACGTGCGGAGGGTATCAGCGCCTTGACCATCATCGACCAGGCTCTGCGCCGGCGTGTTGTCCACCATGTTCAGACGGATGGTGTCGCCGCCGCGCGACGTTCCCCCCCAGGCGAGGACTCCCACAGTCGCCAGCAAGCCGGCGACGAACCATTTCCCTCTCATGGTCAGACCCTCCTTTTAAATAAGGAATACCCAGTCCCCTGCCTCATCTTTCGCCCTTGTGTATTTGGGCAACGTATCAACCTACATTTATTCTACGGAGCCTGTTGGGCGCACGTCAAATGTACTGTTTGGTCAACCTGCAACGCCTGCAAGGGAAAATTCTCCTTTGCGGGCATTGCAGGTTAGCAAACAAAGACCTCTAACCGAAGTGTTGGCTGAGGAAACATTTGGCGATGGTGAAGTAGATGATGATGCCGGTTACGTCAACGAAGGTGGCCACGAAAGGACTGGAGGCAATGCCCGGATCGATGCCCAGACGCTTGAAGAGCAACGGCAACATCGAGCCAACCAGCGTGCCCCACAGGCAAATCGAGGCTACTGCCAAGGAAATAACGAATGCTAGTCGATAGGGATCGACCGGACCGCGGACACTGTCGGGAGTAATCAGGGCGCGGCCGTATCCAATAACTCCCAGGGTGATGCCGAGCGCCAATCCCATGAAGATTTCATGGCGCAGGACGCGAAGCCAGTCCCCAGGACCGATTTGTCCCAGCGCCATGGCGCGGGTAATCAACGTGGCGGCCTGCGAGCCAGAATTACCTCCTGTAGAGATGCACAAAGGAACAAATAGACTGAGCACGACCACAGCGGCGATAGCATCTTCGAAGGAAGCCAAGGCTGTGAATGTCAGCAGTTCCGCCCCAAACAGCGTGGACAACCAGAAGGCCCGTTTCCACCACAATTTAAGGAAGCCCGTTTCGAGATAGCTCTCTTCCAACGGCGCCACGCCACCCATGCGATGCACGTCCTCAGTCGCCTCCGAGACCACCACGTCGATCACATCGTCGTAGGTGACGATGCCGACCAGCCGATTTTCGGCATCGAGGACAGGAATAGCCAAGAGATCCAGGCGCGTGATCTCTTGAGCGACTTTCTCCCGATCGTCGTTGACTTTGACGGTCACGGGCTGCTTGTCCATTAACTCACTGACAATAGCCTTGCGCGGCGCCAGGATCAACTCGCGCAGGGTCACCACACCAAGCAGCCGCCGTTGCTCATCGACGACGTAGACGTAATAAATGGTCTCGCTGTCGGGCGCTTGCAGGCGCAAGCGGTCCAGCGCCTGATCGACAGTGATGTTGGCCGGCAGCCAAGCGTAATCGGTAGTCATAAGGGCGCCGGCGGTGTTTTCTGGATATTTAACCAGGGTGGCGATATCGCGGCGATCGGCCTCATCGACCAGGCGGAGCAGGCTCTCGGCAACCTTCGGCTCCAGGCGGCGCAGCAAATCGACACGGTCATCGTGTGACATCTGCTCGATGAGTCGGGCCATGTGCGGCCGGCCTGTTCCTTCAACCAGCTGTACCTGCCATTCCAGAGGGAAATAAACAAAAATCGCCGCCTGGTTGGCGATCGTTGTCGCATTGAGAAAGCGCCAAACGTCCTCGACACTGATGGCGTCGTCGGTCAGGGACTCTGCAACAGTGGCCGGATGCAGCGTATCGCAAAATACGTCCATCGCTGCACGATCATCTTTTTCCAGCAGCAGACGAGCTTCGGGAGTGAATAGAGGATGCGACATGGTCTCTTTAAGAGGTCGGAGTTATCGAATAAGCAAATTATCGATCAAGCGCGTGCTGCCGAAGCGGACAGCGAGGGCCAACAAGACAGGGCGCTCGGCATCAATCCGGTCCAGGGCTTGCAGCGAGTCAGCGTCTACAACAGCCGCGTAATCAAGGACAGCGCCGGGCACGGAAGCAATTTGCTCCACCATCACCTGCCGCACCACTGCCGCATCGTGCTCACCCGCCTCAATCCGCCGCTGCGCCTTGGTTAGAGCGCGGTGCAGCACCGTGGCCTGGCGGCGCTCCTCTGCTTCAAGATACTCATTCCGAGAACTAAGAGCCAGACCATCCGCTTCGCGGACAATCGGACAGACGCGGATTTCCACTGGCACGTTCAGATCGCGCACCATTTGCTGAACAATACGCACTTGCTGGGCATCTTTTTGGCCGAAATAAGCGCGGTCGGGCTGCACGAGGTTGAGGAGCTTGAGAACGACAGTGGCGACGCCGCGGAAGTGCCCCGGCCGCGAAGCGCCGCACAACACGTCTTGCAAACCGGTAACTTCGACGAAAGTACGATAATCCGACGGATACATGACCTCCGGCTGCGGATGAAATACCAGATCGGCGCCGGCTTGACCACACAGCTCCAGATCACGCTCCAGCGGGCGCGGATAGCGATTAAAATCCTCCTTAGGTCCGAATTGTGTCGGATTGACGAAGATGGAAACCACGACAAAATCGGTCTCGGCACGCGCAGCTTTGATGAGGCTGAGGTGTCCCGCGTGCAGCGCTCCCATCGTCGGTACCAGGCCGATCGTTCGGCCGCTCCGCCGTGCTTGGGCGATGGCGTGGCGCAGCAGAGCGATATCGGTGACGAGGGTAGTCTTCATGGCATAGTCCTCATTAACCCGTAGTTCGCAGTCTGTAATCCGTAGCAAAGACAGACGCTTCATACGGGCTACAGACTAAGCAAAAGATTGAGATAGGAACGTCGCTCCAGATTGGTCAGTCCTAACGCCGCGGCGGTGTCAGCAAGGACCGATCGAGCCGCATCGACTTGTTCATCCGGGGCAACAATCTCAACCTCGGCGAAGCGGCCAAGCTGCTCAACTTCATCAAGACAGACAGTCAGAGCGAAACCGCCGCGCTCCAGGTGATAGGTCCGCCGCTGCTTACGGACGACGGCGACGACACGATAACCGAGATGAGCGAGCAGTTGCATGAACTGTTCGGCCGCCTCTTCGCCGTCGCGCAAGGGCACCTCCAACTCGGTGCGGACCTTGACGGCGCCGGGCTGCTTCGGCCCCTTGTAGGTCAAGAAGTTGGCCGAACCAACGCGACGGAGGCGAAAGGCTTCATCCGTGCGTGCGAAATCACGATCAGGAGCATTGAAATAATGATCGGCTTCGGTATGTTCTTCGCCCCGGCGCGCATTCCATTCGCTCAGTCGCTGCTCAATGGCGGCGAAATCGGCATCGGCGAATTTTTGTTCAATTTCGAGCATGATTGGGTGAGAAAATGAATCGTGATAGTTATTGAGCCCATCCCAGGCTTCGTTCGACATCTTTCCAGAGGATGGCGTCTGAGGATTTTTCTCGCATTCAGTCCACCAGCGCTCCAATTCAGCGAGCATTTCCTCACGGCTCAATCGTTCATGAATCAACTCCTTACGCAGCGCCTCAAAACAAAGCCAGACAAGCCACTCGCTGCCATTGTAATGTTCGGCGTCTCATTTCGCAAACGATTACTCCGCTTGGTCAAACATGTCTTTCGCAAATACAACAGCAAAGAAGGCGAAGAGAAGCTCTGGCGCAGATCCGGAGATGAGAGAATGCTGGAACAACTGATTCATTCAGTCGAATCGGGGTTGAAAGACCTGGGCCGGCGTTTATTACAGCCGAGTGCGCGCGAGCAATGGCTCGATGAGATTGATCGTCTCAGCCTCCAGCTGCGGCAGCGTTGCGCCGAGCTGACGAGTTCGCAGCGCGAACTGGCCAGCGTCAAACGCCGGCTGCGTGACAACCCGACCGCCGCCGCTCTGCTGCGTTCACGCATTGAGACCCTGCTGTGCAACGGCCAAGCGGAGCAAGCCTGGAGCGCCGCGCTGGAATTGGATCAACTCCGTCAGAAACTGGCCGCTGATCAGGAGACTTGTCCGCGCCTGGAGCAGCGCTGCTGGAGCTTGCATTTTCAGGTTCGCCAACTACAACGCCAGCTCGACCGTCTTCTTGACCAACTCTCTCCTCCTTGATCATTTTGTAGATTTTATGCCTCCTCAAAGTCGTCTCCCGGCTGTTGTGTTTTTTGATGCCGTCGGGACACTCCTTCACCCCGAACCGCCGGCGCCGGTCGTCTACGCGGCCGTGGGACATCGTTTCGGCAGCCGGCTTGATGAGATGGCCGTCCGCACTCGTTTCCGCGCTGCCTTGCGCCGTCAAGAAGAAGTGGATCGCACGAGCAATCTCCGTACCGATGAGGCACGCGAAGTAGCTCGCTGGCGCGCCATCGTCCGAGAAGTGCTCGATGACGTGACTGACATCGAGACATGTTTTCAAGAACTGTACGTTCATTTCGCCCGCGCCGATGCCTGGCGCTGCGAACGAGGAACCGCCGAGGTGCTTGCAGCGTTGGCAGCACGCGGCCACGTGCTCGGCATCGCCTCGAACTTCGACCAGCGACTGCGCGGCCTGGTTGGGAACATACCTGCGCTTGAGCCTGTGCGTTATCTTGTCATCAGTTCCGAGATCGGATGGCGCAAGCCGGCTCGTGCGTTTTTCACAACGATGTGCCGGCATGCCGCTTCGTCGCCGGAGCAGGTCCTCTATGTCGGTGATGATCTCATCAATGATTATGAAGGAGCACGAAGATTAGGCATGCAAGCCCTGCTGTTCGCTCCCAACGAACCCGTCTTGATTCCGGCCGAGATGCGTATTCAATCATTAAGCGATCTTCTTTATGATTGATACCTGAGCGCGAGCCAGGAAGAAGAAGCCTTGCTTGCACGGCGGACTGGCATCCGAGAAGAGGAAAAAACACTTGCTGAATGGCCTCCGAACAGTGACAATCGAGAAAGAGCGGTTGGACCGGCGAAGCGAAGGATTTCTTCTTGGATCAAAGAGACGCCGCCATGTCCATCGGGGAAACACTTTCTCGTTTGCTCCTCAAGCGGCTGGTTGATGATGTTTTCGTGACCGGCGGCGTCGAAGCCCTGGATGCGGTCGTCGATTTTCTGCTGCGCTGCGGACAACAGGATGAGCCTTTTTTAACGGCAGCACTGAAACGAGCGATGCAACGTGCCTGGAGCGCCCTGGAAGCGGCCCTGAGTGGCGAGCCGGGATGGGACCATAGCCAGACTGGCCTCACGCCCCGCGCGGCGCAGGCACTTCGTCGGTGCCTGGCGCGTGTTCTTGCTGAATTGGCGCACGGCAAAGGTGTCAGCGATCGACGGACAGTACAGATCGTGGCCCACGCTTTGCGGCGGCAGTGCCTGGAGGATCTGTATTGCGCCTGCGCCGCCGAGACGCTGGCCGACTGCATCGATCAGGAAGAATGGGTACGCTCTCAGGAAACCTTCGTTCGCTTTGCCGCCTATCAAGAGCAGCGCGATATGCGCCGGCGGACAGAAGGGCAACTCCTCCGCGATCTGGAGCAATACGGCTACGTCGGTTTGATGCGGCTGTTGACCGGCGCCGGTGGCTTGCCGCTACTGCTGACGGCCGCTCGTGCCTTTCTGTGCCAGGAACTCACGCAACTGCTCTATTACTGCCTGCAAGAAAGCCCCGAGCAAACGCCGGATAACTGCACCCTGGTCCTTGAAATTCTGCATGAATTGAGCCATCCGTGTTTCACCCTCTGGCGAACGCCCGCTCTGTGCGAACAAGCCAGGGGTAGGGCACACAGCTTGTGTGCCTGGCACAGCGGGCACGCAAACTGTCTGCCCGACGTTGGCCGACCTGCGGCGCGGACGCCGCACGCCCCGTGGACTTTGGCCGCAGCGCTCACGATCGCTGCCGCCTTGGTAGTGGCGGCGCCTACCTGGCTGCTGGTGGAAAACTCCCGGTACTATGAGAGGGAACGGCAGCGCGTTGCCACCGGACGCCAACACCTCCGCAATGAGCAACGCCGCATCGAGGAAGAACATCAACGTTTGATTGAAATGCAGCGACAAAGCGCTCGTGAAGAACAAGCCCGGCAACAAGCACTCCAGCGTCAGTGGGAAGAAGCAAAGCGCCGTCGCTTGGCCGAGGCAGAAGAGGAGCAACGCCGCGCTGAGGAACAGGCGGCCCAATGGCGCACGGAACAACAGCGGCGGAGCGCCGAAGGACGCCAAGCGTGTCTGCGCGAAGAACAGCGGCGGCGCGAGCAAGCGCGGACCACGCTGGAGGATGGATTGACGCATTCGGCCCTGCGGCAGGACCAGGCAGCGCTGGCAGCTCTGAGTGAAGCGCTACGGCTTGATCCCAATCTCCAGGGCGCCTGGAGCGCGCGCGGTGTGGTGCGGCGCCGCCTGGGCGATCAGACCGGCGCTCTGGAGGATTTCTACGAAGCGACCCGCCGCGATCCGCAGGATGTCCATTCCTGGTTCCAGTGTGGCGAGCTGCACGCCGAGCGCCGCGAGCATCGGCAAGCCATCGACGCCTTCACCGCCGTCCTTTGCCTCGAACCGAACGATTGGGAAGCGTATCGCCAACGCGGCCTTTGCTACGGCCATTGTGGCGAAGTGGATAAAGCCATCGCCGATCAAACCAAGGCTATTGAGCTGGCACCGGACGATCCCCAGGCTTATTGCCATCGAGCCGATCTGTATCGTTTGCGCGACGACCTCGACCGTGCCTTCACGGACTACACAGCAGCCATCGACCGCACCAAGGACCGCAGCCTGGCCGGCGGCGCCTACCGGGGACGCGGCATGATCGCACTGCATTGGCAGAAATACAATCAGGCTATCCAAGACCTGACACGGGCCTTGGAATACGATCCGGCAGACAGTACCGCTCAACGGGCGCGTTGCCTCGCCTATCTGCGCAACGGTGAATGGACCAATGCTCTCCTCGATGCTGAGGAGTTGATTCAGCACAACACAGACGATCATGTGGCATACAAGCTGCGCGGTCAAGCTTACATGGGGTTGAAGGATTACCGGCGCGCCCACGAAGATTTTTCGCGCGCGCTGCGGAAGGGACGTGACGCCGAGACTTTCTATCTCCGCGCTCGTGCCAAGGTCCATCTCGGAGACATTCAGGAGGCAATTTTCGACTGCAACGACGCCACGGCGATCAATCCACATCTGGCCGGTGCGTTCTACCTGCGCGGCACGCTGAACCTGCGTGAAGGCTACCGCATCAGCGGCCTGGCCGATTGCCGTATCGCGCACGAATTGGACCCGCAATTTCCGTTACCATGAAGGAAATTGTCCATCAGGTGTTCGTGTGATTGTCCTCGGTGAAGGATGGCGAATCGCGTGGATCGATTTCTACGGTGAATTACCATAAGATGATCCGCATAGCCAAACGTATACGGTGATGATGTTGTGCGAAAGATTCTTGCCATGCGTACTCTGCTTGCGGACCTGGAAGCGGCACTGGAACAACATCGGCCCTGCGTTTTCTGTGCGGTCGTGGAAACGCGCGGCTCGACGCCACAGAAAGCGGGAGCGGCCATGCTGGTCTTCGCCGATGGCGGCCAATGCGGCACACTCGGCGGCGGCTGCGTCGAAGCTGAAGTGCGCCAACGCGCCTTGCGGGTGCTGGCACGAACTGAAAGCATTCGTGACGGCGGAGCTTCTGTCGTGAACGCTTCCGGCTCATGGGGCAGCCCCGAAGTGCTGACCTTCCATCTGGATGATGATTATGGCTGGGATGACGGTCTGATCTGTGGCGGCCGCATGAGCATTCTTGCTGATCCACTCTTTCGGGGCATTGACGCAACCCCGCTCGCGGGAGTTGCCGATTATTATCGCTGCCTGCGCCGCCGAATCGAGGAGGGACAAGGATGTACGCAAGCCATCGCTCTTGCGCCGGCATTTGGTCTTGTACCCGGTGATCGTTTTCTCTTCGATGCGGCCGGCCAACTCATCGCCCGGACGACGGATGCCGCGCTTCCTCCCGAAATTCCACAATCGCTGATTCCGTTGACGCAGCGGCCCGCACCCTTCAGTCGTCACGGCATCGCTTATCTGCCGGTCCTGCCGCGCATCACCTTGTTGATCGTCGGTGCTGGCCATGTCGGCCAGGCTGTCGCACGCTTGGCGGCGGAAGTGGATTTCGATGTATGGGTCCTCGATGATCGTTCCTCCTATGCAAACCGCGAGCGCTTCCCCTCGGCCCAGCGTCTGCTCATCGGCGATATTGGCTCGACTCTGCAACAGGTGGCGCCGACTTTGACCCCCTCGACGTATTGTCTGATCGTCACGCGCGGCCACAATCACGATGAGGAAGCGCTCTATCACCTGGCCGCGACGCCGGCTGGCTATGTCGGCATGATCGGCAGCAAACGCAAAATCAAGCTAATCTTTGAGGATCTTCTGGCCAAGGGCGTGACACAAGAAGCACTGGCGCGCGTACATGCGCCGTTGGGTCTGCCGATCGGCTCGCAGACCGTGCCGGAAATCGCCATCAGTATCGTGGCCGAGTTGATTGCGTGTCGCAATCTTGGACAAGGACCTAACCACAGAGCCACCAAGAACACAGAAAAAAGCGTGGAATATTCCTAAAAAGATGGCAAAAGTGTTTTTTACTGTTTCCTCTTTTTTCTTCGTCATATTCTCTGTAACTCTGGGGTTCGTCTTCGGTGTTTTATGAAATTTGCTGTGCTACCCGCTGCCGGCAAGAGTAGCCGTATGGGACGCCCCAAGCTCGCCTTGCCGCTTGGCGACCGTACCATTCTCGAACACGTTATCGCTGCCCTGCGACAAGCAAAGGTCGAGCACATTCTCGTCGTGGTTGGACCGCACGTCGCCGAGTTGGCGGTCTTGGCCGAATCTGCGGGAGCCTCTGTCTATTCTGTGGCGGAGCCGCCTGCCGGGATGCGGGGAACCATTGAACATGGTTTACGCTGGCTGGAGGAGCGCTTCAGGCCGCAGCCCGAGGATGCTTGGCTGCTGGCGCTTGCCGATCATCCGGCCCTGGATGCGTCTATTGTGCAGCAACTGGAATCCGCCTACGCCGTCCATCCGCAGTTCTCGATTGTCATTCCTACTTACCGCGGCCGTCGCGGACACCCGACGCTTTTCGCCTGGAAGCACGTCGCGGCTATCCATGCTTATCCTGCCGAGCTTGGCTTGAACACTTACATTCGCCGACACGTCGCCGAAACACTGGAAGTGCCGGTAGACAACGCCAGCGTACTCTGGGACATAGACACGCCAGAAGATTACGAGTGGCTGCGGCAGAATTGGCCCTGCCCATCCGCTGGCGAACGGCCGGCGTGAGCGAGTTTGTGTTTTGTCAGGTTGCGTTTATGGCATCGAGATGGTAAACGCTAATCTGCCATTGCTCCGCCGCCGACGTAGAATGACGACGGTCCGAGAGGCTAATATGTCCTGGCTCTCTGCAAAGTCTGAACTCTGGGGTAAGGAGTTCCATCCCATGCGCGGCCGCCACCTCTTCGTTGTCCCGATCGTTGCCGGTTTGACACTGATGATACCGCCGCCAACTTCCGTCGGCGAAACTCCCAATCAAAAACGAATCGACAAGCTCATCGAACAGCTCGGCAGCAGCAATTTCGCCGAGCGTGAAAAAGCGTCCAGGGAGCTGGCGGCCATCGGTGTACCGGCCCTGGACGCGTTGCGCCAAGCAACCAAAAGCGAGGACGCCGAAGTCCGCAAACGCGCCGAAGAAATACTTCCCAGAATCGAGAGGCAGGCCGAAAGCATGCGCGTTCTTGCTCCCACGCGCGTTCACCTGATTTACAAAGACACGCCGCTCGGTGAGGCCGTGGCCGACTTCCAGAAGAAAAGCGGCTACCGCATTCAATTGCACGATCCGGATGGCAAACTCCGGGAACGCAAGCTCACGCTCGATACCGGCGAGACAACGTTTTGGCACGCTTTCGTCTTGTTCTGCGATAAGGCGGAACTGTCCGAGATGAGCATGGAGGAACTGCTGCGCGTGCCGCAACCGCCTGGCGTTCAAGCTGTCATCCGTCCCGGCCGCAGCTTCATGCCCGGCAGGAACGGGCAACTCATCCTCAAAGATGGCAAAGCCAAGAAATTGTCCACAGACGACCGTTGTGCTGTCCGCGTTCGTGCTTTGGGCAAGTCCGACCTGTTCGGCAACGTTCCACAAGGCGAGATCATTTTGGCGCTGGAAGTATCGCTGGAGCCGAAGCTGCAATGGCAAATGTTTCAGTCGATCCACGTCGAGAAGGCAGTGGATAATCGGGACCAGAAGCTGACGCAGGTGATTCCTCAGGTGGAAGGGGCGGCTGGGATTGTCGGCGGCAATCTGGCGGGAGGCGTTGTGATTTTGCAGCAAAGGCAGATGCAGATGCAGATGCAAATGCAGATGATGGTCCGGCAGAAGATGGGATGGAGCGGACTGAGCCAGATTGTGCCCGTTCAATTCAAGAAGGGGGTCAAGGAGGCCCAAGCGCTCAAGGAGTTGTCCGGCACTCTCACGGTGCAATTACTGACCGCGGCGCAGCCTTTGATAGCGGCTGATAAGCTGGATAAATCGGCCGGCAAGACTTTCAAGGGCGACAAGGGCGGCTCGATCAAAATTGTGAGCGTCCAAGCAGAAGAGGATCAGACGACGATTCAATTAGAGTTCGAGCAGCCGCCGTATGACAAAGTGGCGCCAGTACAATCCCATGTTATCCTGGGCGACGGCATCCGGGACGGTGCCCAGCTTGCCGGAGTGAAAGCCTCAATCCGTGATGGTTTTATGGAATCGTTCAATGGGTTGAGCGTCCAGGACAACAAAGGCAACGCGCTGCCGATTAAGGTCGCCACTGCGGCTCCTGTGCAGCGTCAGCCAGGCCCGGGCTTCGGGCCAATCATGAGCTATGTGTTCCTCTGCCGGCATGAAAAAGACAAGGGCCAGCCGGCCAAGGTGGTTTACCTTGGCCGCAAACGGGCGACGGTCGAGATACCGTTCGTCCTCAAAGACGTGCCGCTGCCGTGAGCGACGCGGAGCGGATATTCAAAGACATTAATGATATATAAATCTGTTATATCTCTCTCGCACTTTGAGAGGCACGGCGGGATTAGCAGCGAGCTGCAGCAGCATGAAAACCTTCGCAGTGGCGGCTGTCATCCAGCGGCGGTCGAAAAGGGTCTCGTAGAGGCATAGATTGGTTCGCCTCATCTTTCAGCTTCGCAACGCGGATTACAACATATTAAACGGATCAACGTCGAGGGTGAATTCTACACCGGCCGGCGTTCGCTGGGCGGGCAGCACGGTGCGGAGCAGCTGATGCAGCGTGCCGGAGCTGGGTGATTGCAACTGGAAGTGAAAGCGATAATAGCCCTTCAAGCGAAACACAGGCGCCTCGGCCGGCCCCAGCACACGTACCTCCGGCGGAGACTGCATGGCTATCGTTTGCAGGGTGCGCTGGAAGGCATCGGCGAGCTGATCGGCGAAGGCGGATGCCGCTTGTTGATCGCGGCTGCGAACGATGATGCGGGCCAAACGCTGATAGGGTGGATAATTATGGTGGCGGCGATGGGCCATCTCTGTGGCCACGAAGCCGGCATAATCGTGCGTCGCCGCCAAGGCAATGCAGGGATGGTCCGGCGTGAACGTCTGCACCAGCACACGGCCGCTCTGTGATCCGCGGCCGGCTCGGCCTGCCACCTGGGACAGCAATTGAAACGTTCGCTCCGCCGAGCGGAAGTCCGGCACGTGCAGTCCCACATCGGCGTTGACCACACCTACCAGCGTCACGTTCGGAAAATCTAGCCCCTTGGCGATCATCTGTGTACCGAGCAGGATGTGGATCAGTCCCTTGCGGAAAGCGGCCAAGACGCGGGCATGACTGCCGGGCTTGCGCATCGAATCGCTATCCATGCGGCGGACGACATAGCGCGGGAAGCGCTCCTCGATCTCGATCTGCAATTTCTCCGTGCCGAGTCCCTGATAGCGCACCGCCGCTTTGCCGCACAGTGGACAGTTGCGTTGCGGCTCTTGCTCGAAGCCGCAGTAATGGCAGAGCATGATGTCGCGCTCTTTGTGATAGGTCAGAGCCAGGTCGCAGAAGCGGCAGGTTTCGACGTGGCCGCACGAGGGGCAATGCACGTGTGTCGAGAAACCGCGGCGATTGAGGAGCAGCATCACTTGACCGCCGTCCTTGAGGGCCGAGCGCATGGCCTGTTCGAGCGCATCGCTGAGGGCTGAGGGACGACCGCGCTTGGGCGGCTGATGGCGCAAATCGATGATTCCCACCTCCGGCAGCGGCCGGTCCAGCACGCGTTGGGGTAAGCTCAACAGGGTATATTGGCCGCGCTGGGCGTTGTGCCAACTCTCCAGCGACGGCGTCGCCGAGCCGAGAATGATCGGGATATTCTCCAGCCGCGCCCGCATGACGGCCACGTCGCGGCCGTGGTAGCGTGGCGTGGATTCTTGTTTGAAGGTATTCTCATGCTCTTCGTCGATGACGATGAGTCCGAGCCGCTTGGCCGGGGCGAAGACGGCGCTGCGGGCGCCGACGATGACTTGCGCTTGCCCCGCTGCCACACGTCGCCAATGTCCGCCGCGCTCGGCGGGGCCGAGATGACTGTGCAGCACGGCCACTTCGGTGCAGCGGCTGCGGAAACGCTGAATCGTCTGCGGCGTCAGACTGATTTCCGGCACCAGCACCAGCGCTTCTTTGCCTTGGGCAATCACCTCTTCGATGGCACGCAAGTAGATCTCCGTCTTGCCGCTGCCGGTGACGCCGTGCAGCAAAAACGCATGAAAACCGCCTTGCTTCAAGGCTGGCTCCAGTTGGCTCCATACGCTCAGCTGATCCTCGTTAAGTGTAATCGGTCCTGCCGGCTCGATCTCCTCATGTGTGCTGTCGGTGAAGCGATCAACGCGCCGGGCCACGCGCTGGGCCAAGCCCTTAAGGAGGAGCGCTTCGATCGGTCCAGCCCCACACTTGGCCTGTCGCATCAACTGCCGTTGCTCGATCGGTTTGCCTGCCTTCCGCAATAGCTCCAGTACCGCTGCTTGTTTTGGTGGGATTCGGGGGCCTGATGGCTCTCCGGCCGGCAATTCCTTCAACCCCACTTCGGGCACCGCCTCGATAAACGTGAGGGTACGTGTACCGGCCCGATCGCGTGCGCCGGCCGGCACTACGGCGTTGAGTACTTGCCCCCAGCCGCACAGATAATAATCCGCCATCCACCGCGTCAACCGCAACAGGTTCTCGGTCAGCAACGGCTCATCATCCAGGACACCGACCAGTTCTTTGACCGGCCGTTCTGGCGGTGTTTCACTGAGACGCACGCAGTAGCCCACCGTCGCCTTATCGCCGCGGCCAAACGGAGCGCGAACGCGCTTGCCAACGGCGATATGCTCGCGCAGCTCTGCACCGACAGCATAAGTGAAGGCGTGATCGAGCGGTCGATCGAACACAACATCCGCGAACAGATTGGCTGTCTGTTTCGTGGTTGCCGCTTCGGGAGTAAATAGCTCGCGTTGCGTGCTCTGCATCATGGGCGGCTCCCGGACGTATATCCCTCCGAGTTACTGTTCACACATTCAGTTTACCTCACCGACGCCAGCGCCGCGAGGTCCGTAGGCTGCAGATAAGGGTACATTGGCCCTTACGATTCCGTAAATCCAAACAGAAGAATGTCAAACAGTGTCCCTACGCTATTTTGCGCTAGCCAGCGCAGCGATTTCGGCTACAATTTCTTTCTAGAGATAATGAGACTTTTCGCCCTTCGCCCTTACTTCCTTTTCGAGGAAAGGAGTCCTCCATGTCAAGTCGCGCTCCGTCTATTCGCATTGGGATCTATGGCCAAGATACGGTGTGCGGCAACGAGCGGCACGGTTGCGGGCTTTGGCAGGCCGGTATTGCCGCTTGCCTTAGCGCCGCCGAAGCCGAGCCGGTGCCGATCCTCGCCATCGGCGACCATTCCTGGGATGAGGTCTTCGATGGCCTGCACGGCGTGGTCCTCTCCGGCCATGACAACGACGGCAAACGACCCACTGCTGAAGCCGAGGAGTTGTGCCTGTGGTGCAATAATCGCCGCTTCCCTCTCCTGGGCATCGATCACGGACTGCACCTGCTCAACACCGCGCACGGCGGCACCGTCTATCTCGATTTGCCGCACGATCTCCCGGAAGCGTTGCAACACCGCCATCCACCCGAGCGCGGCCTGCGCCACGCCATCAACGTCATCCCCGGCACGGTCCTGGCCGAGCTTTACGGCGAGGGCGAAGTGGTAGTCAATAGCGAGCATCGCCGAGCTGTGCAGCGCGTGGCCCGCGGTTTTCGCCTGTGTGCCCAGGCCCTGGATGGCGTTATCGAAGCCATCGAGGCCGACACCGACGATTGGTTCGCCCTAGGCGTGCAGTGGCATCCCGCTTCAGCCACTGCCTCCGGCCTGGACATCCAACTGTTCCGCGGTTTGGTCAATGCCTGCCGTAAACGTTGGGCCAAAGCGCTGGCGGTCTGTAGCGCTGCCTAAGGTCTTCTGCTCCGCCGTGAGCCGTTGGCGCACGCCAATGGCTCACGGTGAGCCGAGACCGATTTTGGGATACAATAACCCAACGGCAATCGATTCGCCCTTTCCTCCCAGGAGCATCGCATCCATGTGCCGCGCTACCCTCTCGGCTGCTGTGGGGTTGTTGATTCTGTCTGCAGTCTTCACGCCAGCAAGGTCCTTTATGGCTCCACTGCACTTCCCCGAACCGGACAAGCTGCCGTCGCATCCCGAACTGCCCGATCCGCTCGTAATGTTGAACGGTGAGCGCGTCACGAGCAAACAGCAGTGGATCGACCAGCGTCGTCCCGAACTCAAGGCGTTGTTTCAGTATTACATGTACGGCTATCTGCCGCCGCCTGCCCCAATCACAGCCAAAATCGAACATGAGGACACCAAGGCATTTAGCGGCAAGGCGACCCTACGCGAGGTGGCGATCTCCGTCGGCCCCTCAGACGTGCCGCCGATTCATTTGCTCTTGGTGATTCCCAATCAGCGCAAGGGACCAGTCCCGGTCTTCGTCGGCCTCAATTTCTGCGGCAATCATGCCCTCGTAAAGGATCGCGGTATACGGTTGCCGACGGTGTGGATGTATCCTCAGTTACCCGGTGTCAAGGGCCATCGTGCCACCGAGGCCGGACGCGGCAAGCAGAGCGATGTGTGGGCGCTGGAGCAGTCGATCGATCGCGGGTATGCCGTGGCCACATGCTACAATGGGGATATTGATCCGGACCAGAAAGACGTGCGCGAGGGCATTCAGCCGTATCTGCGCAAAAGGGCGGGTAAGCATGGCCCCCACGATTGGGGCACCATCGCCGCCTGGGCCTGGGGAGTGCATCGCGTCGTCGATTACATCTCCACTCACAAGGATCTCGATAAAAATCGCATTGCCGTAGTGGGGCATTCGCGGCTGGGCAAGACGGCGCTCTTGGCAGCGGCGCTGGATGAACGCATCGCCCTGGCCATTCCGCATCAAGCCGGCTGCGGCGGCACCTCGCCCGACCGCAACGACAACCCCAAGGCCGAAACCGTCCAGCGCATCAACACCAGCTTCCCCCATTGGTTCAATGACACGTTCAAACAATTCAACAACGACACCGACAAGCTGCCCTTCGATCAACATTGCCTGATCGCCCTGATGGCGCCGCGGCCGGTGCTCTTAAGCAACGCCGTCGAGGATGAGTGGGCCAATCCTCGCGGCCAGTTTCGCATGTTGCAAGCAGCCGACCCGGTTTATCGCTTTCTCGGCGCCAGCGGCCTGGAAGCCAAGCGTATGCCGCCGCCAGGCAAGTTGATCGATAGCACGCTCGGCTATTACCTTCGGCCTGGCAAACACTCGATGACGAAAGAAGATTGGAAGATTTTCCTCGATTTCGCCGACAAACATTTCGGTAAACTCGCCGTCAATCCATAATCCGCGCCGGAAGCGTAGGTGAAGGCTTCTCTTCGCTTACGCTTCCGACGCGGAAAGGTTGTGTTCATGGCTACACTTACTCTGCTACGCCAAGGCAATCCCTTGGCAGATCCCCGAAATCAACTTCGCGTGCTGGCGATGGCGAGCCAGTATAAGCCCTTTGGTACAGCCCTCGCCGAAAGCGGTTATTTCCCTCTGCGAGCCGCCAGCATCCAGGTATTGCAAGTAAATGTGGGGAAGTTATGTAACCAGACCTGCCGCCATTGCCATGTGGACGCCGGGCCGGATCGCCGCGAAGTGATGAGTCGGCAGACGATGCAGGATTGCCTCGACGTGCTGGCTCAAACGGGCATTCCCACACTCGACATCACTGGCGGGGCGCCGGAGATGAATCCTCATTTCCGTTGGTTCGTCGGCGCGGCACGGCGTCTGGGTTGCCATGTGATCGATCGCTGCAACCTAACCATCCTCTTGGCCCCCGGCTATCAGGATTTGTCGATGTTTCTGGCCGAGCAGCGTGTCGAGGTGGTCGCCTCGCTACCCTGCTACGTGCCGGAAAACACCGATGCTCAGCGAGGCGACGGCGTGTTCGATCGATCGATCGCCGCCTTGCAGCAGTTGAACGCCGTCGGCTACGGACAGCCAGACAGCGGCCTCCTTTTGACCTTGGTACACAATCCGGCCGGCCCTTCCTTGCCGCCGCCCCAGGCCGAGTTGGAGACCGCCTACCGCCGGGAACTCCGAGTCAGATACGGAGTGGTATTCAACCGACTGTATACGATCACCAACATGCCGATTAGCCGCTTTCTGGATGACCTGCTCCAAAGCGGTAAATACGATCTTTATATGCGCAAATTAATCGACTCGTATAATCCCGCCGCTGTGGCCGGCCTGATGTGCCGAACGACTCTTTCGGTCGGCTGGGATGGTCGGCTGTACGATTGCGACTTCAATCAGATGTTGGAGTTGCCTTTGGCGCGCGGCCTGCCCCAGCACATCCGCGCTTTCGATGTTCGACTGTTGGAACAGCGTACCATCGCGACTGGACAACATTGTTACGGCTGCACCGCGGGTTGCGGCTCGGGATGCCAAGGGGCCATCGTGAGCCATCGGAAGTAGCTTACTCGTCCGAACCGAGAAAAGAACGGAAGCTGTCAGAGGGCGATCAGCCGTCCGACAAGAGGCCCCTCCCGGATTCGAACCGGGGTATGACTGATTTGCAATCAGTTGCCTTACCACTTGGCGAAGGGGCCGAGAATCATCAAGCACATATTAGCGAGCACTCGCGACGGGGTCAATCGCTGTTGAGGGGTGCCCCAGGGCCGTTTGCGGTTTCAACTTGGTTAGAGTTACCGAACAAAACCTCTTCCCCCTCGTGGGGGAGGGCTGGGGTGGGGGGCAGGACAATGGAGCCAAGGAGTGGTGTCCTCCCCACCCGAACCCTCCCCCACAAGGGGGGAGGGAAAAGTCCGCTAGCTCTTAAGTTGGGTACCCTTCCAGTGACCGTCGTTTTTGAACTTACCGCGAATCGACTTAACCAGTGTGAAGCAGCAAACGGCCCTGGGTGGAGGATGCTTGGCGGGATGTGAAAGCTGCCGTCTTTGCCGGTTGCGAGCGTGGCAAACTGTCGGTAGGGGCGGAGATGGAGAAGCAAACCTTTCGTTCGCACGGAACTGAGGAACGGGAAGCTGGTCAAGGTCGATGGGTTCGCCTCCTATTTCGTCCACGTCAAGAAACGGCTTCATCTGCAACGGTCCTTCAAACAACTGCGGCAACTGGGAGCTACGTTGCTGGAAGGGTACAAGGACTACGGACAGAGTGCGCACCCTACGAGGCAGAACCAGACGAGCAGCTGCGCCAGCCCGAAAGCCGCCGGGCGGTTATTCATTCCTGATCGTAACCGCGGTCCCTTGACGAAATCATGAGAACGGATAAGATGGGGAAAGCAATTTACATAAAACCGCGCAAGAGTAAGAGTACACGAGAAGATAGGCGAGCGCAGAGGCGTAATCCCCAATATTCCTCTGCATCGAAAAGCATCAAAGGGCGTAAGCCCTCATACGCGTCACTTTCGCTGTCGTGTGGGGCTATTTAGCATTCCGACAATCGCCCGGGACTCGCAAAGAGGAGATCTACTTTATGACTCGCTTAATCAACTTCAAGCAACTATGGCTAGGGGTAGGGAAACGCGCATTCACGCTCATCGAGCTGTTGGTGGTGATCGCTATCATCGCCATCTTGATCGGCCTCCTCTTGCCGGCGGTGCAGAAAGTCCGCGAGGCCGCCAATCGCGCCCAGTGCCAGAATAACCTCCGACAGATAGGTCTGGCGCTACAAAATATGACGGACACGCATCAGGGTAAGCTGCCGCCCAATCTTGGGACTTATCCGAACCCACCTGGAGCTACTTATATATGGAGAAGGTAGCGCCTTGTTCCTTCTTCTGCCGTTCATCGAGCAAGGTAATATCTACAATCTCAGCTTGGCCCCGGACCCTTTCAATGGTGGGGCCTTGGCTTATTCTGAGTACGGCGTGGGAAATGGGACCGCCGTTAACGATGAAACTCAGCATGGCTTGGCACCTCAATCAAATATCAAAGTCTATGTGTGTCCTTCCGATCCAACTTACCAGACAGGGCCAGTGGGACCGTGGCAAGAAACAGTCGGTAGCTATGCGATAAACGGCCAAGTCTTTGCAGCCAATCGCTGGCAAACGAATTACGGTACCTTCCCTGCAAAAATCGCAGATGGTACGTCCCAGACCATTTTCTTCACCGAAAAAGAGGCCGTAACGCTAGGATCCTGCCCCGGTAATATATTTGCTCTGGGTTACAACTACTGGTGGGATTGGGGCCCCACATTGGCACAGACTTCCCTTGACTGGGGCAGCCAGCCAGCCGGCGTCGGGTTTTTCTACCCCCAGATTACGCCGATGCCGGTGGGACAGGCGTGTGGCAATCAGCCCAGCACTGGTCATACCGGTGGTATCATGGTTGGCATGGGTGATGCCAGCGTGCATCTAGTGGCGCAGGGTATCAGTCCACAAACCTGGTGGTATGCCTTTACGCCTGCAGCCGGTGACATCCTTGGTCCGGATTGGTAAGGGGACAAGACCATGAAGTTCACTTGCTCCCAAAAGGGTCGCTGCCGTGTACTGCTCCTTGTGCTGTTGCTCCTCCCGTTGACAACAAGTTGTGGCAGTCAAGCCAAGGGCAC
>JAJPHU010000177.1 GCA_021325115.1 Planctomycetota bacterium
ACTACTGTTGGCTCCGTGGTCAGCAGCGTGGCAGGCGCTGCCCCGCAAAGACCAGGAGCGTTTCCGCAAAGCTCGGCGCACATTCAGCCGACTTCAAAATCTCAAGCGCGAGGTCATGAAGGCCCCAGAAGTACGCGCACATTTATCTCCCGTCCTGGCCAAACCTGGCCAGGACTCCGCCCAAAAGCTAATGGCTTTCCGACAAGCGCAGGATGCCGAAGAGAAACGGCTGCTGGCCGGCATCGTTGCCGAAGGAGAGGAGACCGTAGACCATGTTATGGTGGAGTTGTGGCAGAGCTGGATGGAAGCACTAAGGCAAAAGATCGGGGTGGATGATGATGCCAATAAACCTACCGAGAAGCAGAAAGCAGAAGCACGAGAACAGCGGTTGAAAGGATTGTTGCAAAAAATGGCGGAGCGCATGGGATCGCTGCCCCTGACAGAAGGCAAGCCCCGCCCCGGCACGAACACGGAGACGACACAAATAGGCTTCCCACTGCGAGAGGGAGCGTCCGTATCCATCCAGGCGATGATATTTCGGCAGCTCGACCGAGGGCTACCGGCTTTCGCGGAGTGGCTCGGGCAACAGGGGGGCAGCCACATTCACTACGGAATCGACAGGATACCCTCCGAACCCGAGGAAGAACCGGACCCAGAATAATACGCCGCAGGTGCCCCTCGTGATTTGGAAACCAACTCGGGGCGCTAACGCAACCCCGCTCGCCAAAACGCAAACCCGCTCGCCAAAACGCAAACCCGCTCGCCAAAACGCAACCCCGCTCGCCAAAACGCAGAGGGGCACCCTACGCCGCTGCTGCTCTTGACGCTGCCGGCGGCGCACTTATCATAACTTTTTCGGCACCCGAATTTTGGACACGATGGAAGTACGAATATGTCCACCTTCATGGCCAAGCCGCAGCAGGTGCAACAGCGTTGGCTGTTGATCGATGCCACGGACCAGGTGGTTGGCCGCCTGGCCGTGCAGATCGCCAATATCCTGCGCGGCAAACATCGACCGGAATATACGCCACATGTTGACACCGGTGAGTTTGTCATCGTCATCAACGCCGCCAAGGTGCGCTTCACCGGTAAGAAGATGCAGACCAAGACCTACTCCTGGTACACGCACTATCCCGGCGGCTACAAGACAGTGGCGGCCCGCGACGTGATGAAAAAACATCCCGAACGCATTCTGGAAGCGGCGGTGCGGCGCATGGTGCCGCGCAACAAGCTCGGGCGGCATCAGATGACCAAGCTGAAGATCTATGCCGGCCCATCGCACCCGCATCAGGCACAGCAACCCGTGGAATTCAAGCTGGCACCCTAATCTGAGCCGCGACCGTGAAGGAGCGGTGGCGGAAAACTACTCCCTCACAGTCGCGGCCCGGTTTTTGGAGAGAGATTGTGGTTGAGACCAAGACGAAAAAGACCTATTATTGGGGGACCGGCCGTCGTAAGACGGCTGTGGCCCGCGTTCGCCTGTGTGAGGGCAATGGCCAAATCCTCATCAATGGCCGGGGACTCGAAGAGTATTTCACCGAGGAAAAGGACCGCAACGCCGTCACTGGCCCCCTCGACCTTACCGAGATGCGCAACCGCCTGGACGTGTTGGTCAAGGTAGAGGGCGGCGGCATCACCGGCCAGGCTGGCGCCGTCAGTCAAGGCGTTGCCCGTGCCCTCAAGGAGATGTTCGGGCTGACCACTTCGGCCCAGGAAGGCGCCGATGGTGCGGATCACGTCAGCAACATGGCCAAGAAGCTGCGCGATTCGCACTTTTTGACCCGCGACAGCCGCATGAAAGAACGCAAAAAGTACGGCCGCAAGGGCGCACGCAAGAGCTTCCAGTTCTCCAAGCGGTAACGCCCTCTCTTCACCCTCCCGCCACGCACGCAAGGGCAGGAGTTACCCTTGCTCGCGCAGCAGGCTGGTGATAAAAAAGAAGCAATGTAACGAACGAACGAAACCAGCGATGCCAGCGAACGTGTACTTTTATTGGTACTTTGCCAACCCCAGGTCGTGGGATTTCGGGGGTACGGTCATTCGTTGACATCGGTTGTGTGAAACGAAGCGTCAAGCCCCTGAGACCCACGCGGTCTCAGGGGCTTTTTTGTTGGCAATCATCCAACCCGCCCCGCAGCGCAAGCAAGGGCAACCCGAGGAGGCACGGCCATGATTGTGGTTATGAAAGAAGGCGCCCCGAAAGAGCAGATCGATCAGGTGATTGAACACATCGAGCAATGGGGTTTGCGCAGTCACGTCATCGAAGGTACGGAGCTGACCGTGGTGGCTGCCATCGGCGAAAAGCGTGATGGGGCCAAGGAAGCCCTGGAGATTCTGGAAGGGGTCGAGAAAGTGGTTCCTATCCTGGCACCGTACAAGATGGCCAGTACCGAAGTCAAAAAAGACCCGACCGTCGTTGAGGTGCGCGGCTTGCGCATCGGCGGCGGCCATCTCGGCGTCATCGCCGGGCCGTGCTCGGTCGAGAGCCGTGAACAGATTTTAGAGGTCGCTCATATCGTCAAAGAAGCGGGTGCCGCCGGATTGCGCGGCGGCGCCTTCAAGCCGCGTACCAGTCCCTACAGTTTCCAGGGACTTAAAGAAAAAGGGCTGGAGTTGCTGGCCGAGGCGCGCGAGGCCACCGGTCTGGCTATCGTCACCGAGATCATGGCCAAGGAGCAGATCGATTTAGTGTCGCGCTATGCCGATGTGTTGCAGGTCGGCGCCCGCAACATGCAGAACTATCCCCTGCTGGAGGCGGTCGGCGAATCCCCGCTACCGGTGTTGCTCAAGCGCGGCCCGTCGGCGACGATGGATGAGTTCTTGTTGGCCGCCGAATACATCCTCAAGACCGGCAACCCGCGTGTCATCCTGTGTGAGCGTGGCATCCGCACCTTCGAGGATCACACCCGTTTCACGTTGCCCCTGGCCAGTGTGCCCTATCTGCATCAGCACACACACCTGCCGGTCGTTGTCGATCCCAGCCACGGCACAGGCAAGGCCAGTTTGGTAGCGACAATGGCGCGGGCGGCGGTGGCGGCGGGAGCGGATGGACTGATGGTGGAAATGCATCCCAATCCGGACAAAGCACTCAGCGACGGCTACCAATCGCTGACACCAGCCGGCTTCCGGCAAATGATGGCTGAGTGCCGCAAAATCGCACGCGTGCTGGAGATGCGCATGTGAACGGCGAGCGGGACGTTAACACACTCCACTCGCCGTTCATACAATACGCCTCAGTGTACGTGCAGTGTCCGGAGTTTTGCCGGGCCATGTCCGTGCAGCGATGGTGCGAGTTCCATCGCTTCCCGGCAGCAAAGCGTGTACGCTCCGCAATGGGGACAGGGACAGGATTCCACAGCTTGTTGTTCGTACAGTGAAAAAGGAACGGCGGCCAACCATTGTCGGCCACAACTGGCACACTTGATCGTTACACGATCCACGATGCACCTGCGGGAAAAAAATACGACCGTGCGCTCTCTCTCAGTCCTGGTTGAGTCTCAGCGACGGTCGCCAACAATAGCACTGGCGGATAAACCTGTAGAGCATGCGGCCTACGTGTCTGAAAATGGGCAAACTGGCAACTTGCCCTACGGTTTTGCTCGCCAGTCCTTAGCATACTCCGATTCTATCGTCTTTTCAAAGGAGAAACTTGAATGATTGCTCCCTCCCAACCTCGCCGCTACCGTTTTACCTTCGGACCCTGGAACATCAGTACAGGCATGGATCCCTTTGGTCCGGCCGTGCGCAAGGAAGTCGTTTTCGCCGCCAAAATCCGCGAATACAAGAAATTGGGCTTCGATGGTGTACAGTTTCACGATGACGACGTGGTGCCCGCCGATCTTGGTCCGGTCGAAACCCGCAAGGGGGTTGCCAAGGTCAAAAAAATTCTGGATGGCGAGGGACTTTTTTGTGAATTTCTCGCCCCCCGCCTGTGGGAGCATCCCAAAACCATCGACGGCGGCTTCACCGCCAACAACCCCTCTGAACGCAAGTACGCCCTGGAGCGTGCCAAACGGACCGTCGACATCGCCAACGGACTCGATTGCCGTGACATCGTCTTGTGGCTGGCCCGCGAAGGTACCTACATCCGCGAGGCCAAAGATCCCCTCGCCTCGTATGAACGCATCCTGGAAGCGGTCAACGCCCTGTTGGCCCATGATGCCCATATCCGCATTCTCGGTGAGATGAAGCCAAATGAACCGATGGATCAGGCCTATCTGCCCACACCGGGTCATTTCCTGGCCCTGTGTTATCGCACCAGCGATCCAGCGCGCTGCGGCGTCTTGATCGAGTCAGCCCATTCGATCCTGGCCGGACTCGATCCGTCCGACGACATGGCCTATGCTCTGTGGCACAAAAAACTGTGGAGCGTCCATCTCAACGATCAGAATGGTCTGAAGTACGATCAGGACAAAACGTTCGGCTCCGTCGATTTGCGCCGCGCCTTCAACCAGGTGTGGGTGTTGGAGCGCGGCGGCTACGACGGCTGTATCGGCCTGGACGTGAAAGCCATGCGCACAACCAAGCAAGCCGATCAGACGCGGCACCTCGTCAACAGCCGGCAAATGTTCTTGCGCTTGCTGGAGGTTGCACGTTCAGTGGATGTGGCCAAGGTGGAGCAGTATCGCAGCGAACGCAATTACGAAGGGTTGGAGATGTACATTTTGGAGAAGCTGATGGGCAAGTAACGGCACCGGCCAGGATGGTCTGGCTGGCGCCGTAGACCTCGCGGTAATGGCCTTCACATACCCGTTGCTCCGAAACGCGTATAGCACCTGGACCAATTTCTGGGGACCATTCCAGTCGTCGCAGCAGATATAGTCGGACGGGATACAGGTTCCGCTGCAACAATAGGTGCCGGATGGACAGCTGGGTTCGCCTGTGCAGCCGCCGGTCTGCGCGAAGGCCGTACTCACTTCAGGCGTCACGCGGCCACGATCAACCCAAGGGCCACATAGATCATGGCCAGGGTCAGATAGCGCTCATCCAACGACGCCGCGCTCCACATTACGTATCATATCGTCTCTCCTTTTTGAAAAGCCGCTTCTGGTCCCGGTTGTTACGAAGCCGGCTGTCGCTTTCGCGCCAGGAATATCGCGCGGCAGTATAGCCTGACGCAGACGGAGTTGTCGCCCGCACGGGCTAAAAGTAGAGGGGGAACAAGCAAGAGCAGGGTGCGCCTGCGGTTCGCGGTGTGTGCCGAGGCAGCGACAGAGCGACCAGAGAAGGCAGCAACAGGCCCAGAGAATGTCGTCCGGAGAGGCCTGGAGATATTTTCTTGGCCGAGGACGGGGTTCAAGGGCATTCGAACTCGTTGCGACCAGCCCTCACCTCCACTTCTGCTGGTGAAGTAAAGGCTGGTGAGAAATAGGGGCTAGCTGAAGAAGTTCTATCCCGCCGCCTTGCGCTCTTCCTGCAACTGATTGAGCTTGTTGTACATGGTTTTGAGGCTGATCCCCAGTTCTTCGGCGGCCTTGGCCTTGCTGCCGCCGTGTTTGTCCAGCACCCGCAGCACGTGTTCCATCTCGACCTCACGCAGCGTCTTTGCCGAGTTCGGAGTTCGGAGTTCCGAGTTCGGTGTTCCAGGGCTTAGAACTCGGAACTCCGAACTCAGTACGGAATGGGGCACGTGCTCCGGCAGGATCTTGCCGCCGCCAGCCAAGATATAAGCATGCTCCATTACATTGGCCAATTCGCGGACATTGCCTTGCCATTCGTGTTCCAAAAGCACGTCAATCACTTCTGGTGTGAGCAAATCGGCCACCTGTTCGACGGGACGCCGGGCGGCACGGGCCAATAAATGACGCGCCAACTCCGGAATGTCTTGACGCCGTTCGCGCAAGGGTGGCAGACGGATCTCGAACGTGTTGATGCGGAAATACAGGTCTTCGCGGAACTGGTCCTCGCGGATCATGGCTCGCAGATCGCGGTTGGTGGCACACAAGACGCGCACATCGGTACGGAACGGCTCGGTGTCGCCGACGCGGCGTATCTCACCCGATTCCAAAAATCGCAGCAGCTTGACCTGAATATTCTTGTTCAGTTCGCCGACTTCATCGAGAAAGAGCGTGCCGCCGTTGGCCACCTCGAACAACCCCTTGTGATCCCGGTCGGCCCCGGTGAATGCCCCCTTGCGATGGCCGAACAATTCGCTCTCGACCAGATGCTCGGCCAGGGCGCCGCAGTTGACCGGCACAAACGGCATGTCAGCGCGTTTACTCTTTTGCATCAGCGTCCGCGCTGCTAACTCCTTGCCAGTGCCAGTCTCGCCGAGGATCAAGACGGTGGAATCGGTCGGGGCCACGGTGTCGATAAGACGATGGACGGCTTGCATGGCTGGCGATTTGCCGACGAGAACAGTCGGTCCCTCGGCGGCCTGAACGCGTGTTTGCAGGGCCAGATTTTTGTGTTTCAGCTCACGCTTCTCAGCCACCTTGCACAAGACGGCTTCGATCTGGGCCAGCTTGCACGGCTTGGTCATGTAATCGAGCGCCCCCAGCCGCACTGCCTCGATGGCCGTCTCCATCGTGGCATGGCCGGTCAGGACGACGGCCTCGGTATCCGGGCTGACTTTTTTAAGGTGCTCCAGCACTTCGATGCCAGTCATACCAGGCATGCGCAGGTCAAGAATGGCCGCGTCAAACGTGCTTTTTTCTAGCATTTTCAGAGCGGTTTTGCCGTCGGGACAGATCGTTACCTCGTGGCCCAGGCGCGGCAGCTCGGTACGCATCAGCTCTTGCAGCGGTTTTTCATCATCGACGAAAAGCACGCGCAGACAGCGATGCGTCTCGACACGTTCGCGGGCGGCGGTTCGGTTGAGAATGCTTTCGGTCATGGCTTCCGTTCCGTCAATTGGGCGAAAAAGCTAAGGACTGGCGGACTCAACCGTAGGACAAGCGGCCTGCTTGCCCATTTTCAGACACGCTGCCCGCATGCCTTACGGTTTTGTCCGCTAGCTCTAACCACAGAGTCGCAGAGAGCACAGAGAAGCAAATCAAGCAGCACGCGGCAGCGATGGCGATACTGTTCTTCTAGTTTCTTCTTTTTCTTCTCTGTGTTCTCGGTGGCTCTGGGGTTGATCTTCCCTATTATCCGGCGCATGGATCGGCAGACGCACGATGAACGTGCTGCCCTGGTTCGGCCCCGGGCTGCTGGCCTCGATCTCGCCGCCATGCTGAGTGATGATGCGATGACTGATTGTCAACCCCAAGCCAGTGCCCTTACCGGTGCGGCTGCGCGTGTAGAACGGCTCGAAAATGTTCTCCAGCACTTCCTGCGTCATGCCGCAGCCGGTGTCGGTGAATTGTAGTTCGGCCATGTCACCGCGCTGGCCCAGGCGGATGGTCAGCTTGCCGCCTTCGTCCATGCTATCCAGGGCGTTGACAACCAGGTTGAGCACCACCGATTTGATCTCTTCACTGTTGACCCAGGCCGCGATGGTCCCGCCAACGGCCAAGCGTTCGGCACTCATCTCGAACTGGATCTCCTTGCCGCGATGATTGGGCAAATGCTGCGTTACATCGAGCACCAGCTGCACCAGCTCGCGCAAGTCGGTCTTTTCGCGGCGGCGCTCGCCGGGCCGACTGAAGGCCAGCAAGCGCTCGGTGATGTTCTTGCAGCGAAACGCTTCCTCCTGGATCATCTTCAGATACTTGCTGAAAATCTCGTATTCTTCATCGAATCCGCCATTCTTTCCCCGTTCCCAAGCGGAGCTTGGGAACGCACGGAGCAGGTCGTTGAGCCGGGCCTCCAACGCCTCACTGCAAAAGGCAATGCTGGCCAGGGGATTGTTGATCTCGTGGGCCACGCCTGCGGCCAAAAAACCGACGCTGGCCAAGCGTTCCGAGCGAATCAGCTGCCGGCTGCGCTCGTTGACCTGCCGGGCCAGGTCGCTGTAAAGATCTTGCAAGCGCTGCATCATATCGTTAAAGGCGGCGCCGAGATCTTCCATCTCATCGCCGCTGTGTACTTCGATGCGGTGAGACAAATCACCCTTGGCCACGCGAATGACACCGGCTTCCAGGTCGCGGATTGGGTGAAATACCCAGGAGTAGAAAGAACCGAGTAAGCCGCAGATCAACAACAAACCGACGATGCTGGCCGGGAACGCAATCCAGAAGGTAATCTGATAATTGCGCCGCGAATCATCGATACGGCGGTGGATGTCCCGATCCACGTAGGCGCACAGGTCGCGGGAATCGCGGGCGATCTTGCTCAACGAATCATCCCATTTTTTCCACTGCTCTTCATCAATCTTCTGGTCGTCCCGATTCAGTCCCAACTCCACGGTTAGAGGATTCGGCTTTGTCCGCGAGGCCGCACGGCTGTTCCATTGCTGATTGAGCTTTTCCAGGTCTGCACGTAAGATGCGAATGAGATCGAGCGATTCCTGGGTGCTGGGCGGCAGTTCTCGGTTGTTCGGATCGAGCAGGTTTGCTTCGTAGTCGGCCAATTTTTTGTTCGCTTGCTCAATCGCTTCTTCCGGTGTCTGAGGCGTTTTTTCCTTACGTCCGATGCCTTTCTCTTCGGGAAGGAGCGGTGCTTGCATGTTCTGGTCCACGGCTTCGTGTTCCTTGTGAGGCGGCGTGGGAGGCAGCAGTAGTCCCTCGTTCTTCTGGCCCACCATCTGCTTCTCGATCAGCGGCTTGATGTCACTGACGGCGGCCCGACATTCCTCGGCTTGGTGCAGTTGAGCGGTCCATTCGCGGAGGCTTTTCATGTCGAGATAATACGACCACACGCCGAAAATCGTGCCACCCAGCAACAGGACCATGGTGGCCACTACCAGGCCCAAACCGAGCATCAGTTTGTGGCGAATGCGCCATCGCGAGGCCACGCTCGCACCCTCCCCCAGACCGCCCGGTCGCCCCGGTCGGCATTGTCCGGAACGTGAAGCCACGGGACTGTACCAAAAGCTGTTGCAGAAATGGAGACCAACTTTTTTGAAGTGAGGAGGTAAGAAAGACGAGTCGACAGCGAAAGCTTAACCCCCCGCACGCCAAAGACGCCAAGAAAACAAAAAGAAGAGAAAAAGCAAAAGACATTTTCTGGTCTTTTTGTTTTTTTGGCGTCTTGGCGATTAATCTTTCGCTTCTAACTCGTTTTATGGCATGACGCCGCCGTGGACGCGTTCGGGCGTCAGATGCGACGGCATGTCGTTGAGCCAGATGCGTTCCCATTCGTACTCAATCTGCCGCAAATCCTCGGATTGATTGAGCAACTCGAGCACCCGACGGTTCGGGTCGGAGGAATAAATGTTGATAAAGCAGCCGGACTGGCTGAGAAGGAACGCCGACGCCGCGACCCCAAGCAACAAACGCCGCATGGCAACCTCCGAGGCTGAAGACGGGAACGACCCTGCTGATGGTATCGGTTGCGGCGGTTCGGAACTTGAGACGGTTTGTGCCAGCGTTTCCGGTTAGGTAGTCTTATGGGCGCGGTGTGGCTTGGCCCGCGGCTTGCCGTCGGGATGGTTCCCTCTCATGCCATTGGCCGCTCCAGCCACTAACTCTTCTTCCTCTGGAGACGGCGCCGGCAGGTGCGTCAGGTTGCGGACACGCTCTTCCATCTCTTTGCCGGGCTTGAAGGTAACGACATATTTGGGCGGTACATCGACACGCTCCCCGGTACGCGGATTACGCGCCTTGCGGGCCTTGCGCTGTTTGACTTCAAAGACGCCGAAATTGCGCAGCTCGATTCGACCCACTTCCAGCAGCGTATCCACGATCGCATCAAAGGTGTGCTGGACGATCTCCTTGGTCTTAAGCTGAGTCAGGTCGAGCTTATCTGCTATCTGCTTGACGATCTCTTTTTTAGTCACGGAACCCTTCTCCTGGAGAACTTATCGGCCGCGTTGGCCGAACCATCATGGAGTGCTTCAACTGTAAAGGGGACAGGGAGTAATGTCAAGGGTCAAGGGAATAGCCGGAATAGCGGGGTGTACCTCCCGAAGCAGGCATTTGCTGGCGAACATTGGGCATCTGCCGACTGGGAAAGCCCCACCAGTCGGCCAACGCCCGGCGTTCGCCTCCTTCGAAAGATCTATCCTCATAGCGCGCCTGGAGACTTTGCGCTTGGGACGCAACCGGGCTCGCTAGTTGCGCAGGATCGAAGATGATTGTCTCGTCTTCCCAAGTTTCTGCAGGACCGCTCTCCTGGCGACCATCCGTCCACCAGGCCCGCAGCTTGGCCTTGCCGACTTTCTTCGCTTCTACTTCAATCGCGTATACTTTTTCCTCTCCTGCATCAAGCACTTTCCCAGAGTCAAAACGAACCTTTTGCCCCTGTCGCTCTCCTGTGGTCTCGCCGCGCACCGCGGTAATGCTCATCTGATCGGGAACTTCAACGAGGACGCAGGGATGAAGAATGTTGTTTCTCCCTGGATTGAATAAACGGATCGTATAAGTCGCTTTTTCTCCCACGACGAGCCAGCCCTTGTTCTTGTCGATTTCGATTACAGGAGTACCGGTGGATTCCTCTATGTGCGTCACCTCGGAACGCGCTTTGTCTGACAGATTATGCTCAGACTGGACTCGGACCTCGTTCCAGCACCATCCCGACTTGGCGGGAGCACGCAGGACCACAAGCAGAGAGCGCAGCTCACCCGGTTTCAAGCTACCCAGCGACCAGCGCACGAAACCACCTTCCTTCCTTCCGCCATCGCTGGCACGGACAAACTCGATGCCACCTGGCAATTCATCGGATACTTGCATGTTGGTAAGTGGGACCGAACCGAGATTGCTGACTGTGATATGATAGGGAACAGGGCGGTTAACCAGGCGGCGCGAGGGGCCGCTGATGCTGATTTTCAGTTTCGCTTCGCCGACTGTCACACCGGCGCTGTCCGTGGCACTCACGCCGCCGGCCGCTGTCACTTTGGCGTTGTTGCGGAATGTGCCGGTCTGCTTGGAAATTGCCTGGTACTCGACATGACGGATTTGATAGGGCGGCACGTCTCCCAGCTTCCAGGTCAACGGTTTTTCGGCGTTGGGTTCCGGCTTGCCGCTGACAAACTCCAGGCCGGCGGGTAATTCGTCGGTAATGACTACATTGCGCAGAGGAGCGGCCCCCGTATTGGCAACCTCGATGTGAAAGGAGACCGCCTCGTACCGGAGCGCCTGGGAAGGGGCCGTGGCTTTGACGCGCACACTGGGCTTGGCGATGTGCGGATCGGTTTGCGGCACGCTGGCCGCGTGTCCTACGTTTGGCACATGGCCAATGTGCCGCGGAGCGATGCGTGTCGTGACTTTTTGACCATGCTCGAATTGCACGTAGGCGCGATTCTGCACGTCCTCATTTCCCTTGGGCTTGACGGCCAGCACAATTATCTTTTGCTCGCCTGGCTTTAACGTGCCCAATTCCCAAAGCAGATCGATATCGCCATCCTTGGTTTTCTTTTGCTCAGTGATTTTCGGCTCCGCACGAATGTTTTCTTCCACGCCGCGCGGCAAACGATCGCGCACCAGGACATGATGAGCAGCCGCAGCGGAGACATTCTCGATCGTGAGCCGATATTCGATCTCCTTGCCTGGTTCCACCCGCGCCGGTGCCCGGACATGAAGCTGGACCACCGGCGCCGGCGGCCCCAACGGGTTGGCCGCAGCAAAAGGCGGCGCCGGCACAAAAGGGGCGGCCTGTTCCGGCGGCAGAGGAGTGGGAGGCGGAGGCGTGAAGGACGGACGGAGGGAATCAGGAGATTGTGGAGATGGGGGCGGCTCAACCATTGGCGGCTCGCCAGGCATCGCCATCTCTCCCAGAGGCACCTGCCCCCAACTCACGGCCACGGCTAATGCGATGATCAATGCTGCTAACGTCAAGCCGCGCATTCCACGCACCAATCGCAACCACACCTTCATGGCGTCTCTCCCGTCTTCTTGGTAATTGGATGGTTAACCACCCAACCCCCCAACCACCTAACCAACGGCAGCTATTGTCGCTTTTTCCGGGCTTTTTGTCTGCCCAAGTTCGGTTTCCTTTCGGAGGACTTTCCCAACCCCGCTCGCCGGCCCTCTCTAACTCTTACAGGTTGCTTGATTTTCCTTCCACTCCCCTTAAGAATATGTCTTTAGTGAACGGCCAGCATGCCGGGCACGCTGGTAGTGTGCCCGGCATGCTGGCCGTTCACCTTGCAATCATCAGGACGAGGCCTCCCAATGCATCCTCCACATCCCGATATCGATCCGCAGTGCTCTCTCGACACACGCGATGAGAAGGAGTGGGAAATCAGCCCTCTGGCCATTGTGGGCGGCTGCGGCCACGTGGGGCTGCCCTTGGCATTGGCCTTCGCCGCCCAGGGCCATTCTGTCGATCTGCTTGATACCTCGCCAGAGCGCGTGGCCTTGGTCAACAGCGGACGTATGCCTTTCCACGAAGAGGATGCCGAGCCGCTGCTGGCCGAGTCGATCCGCACCGGCCGCATCCAGGCGACGATGGATCCCGCCGTCCTCGAAGATGCCGCCGCCATCATCGTCACCATCGGTACACCGGTCGATGAGTACCTTGATCCCTCCGTCGGAGAATTCGATCGGGCTCTGATACAGCTGCTTAGGCAGGTCCGTCCCGGCCAATTGCTCATCCTGCGCAGCACAGTCTTTCCGGGCATGACAGATCGGCTAGCCCGGCAGCTGGAACAGATGGGCCGCAGCGATGTAGATCTGGCGTATTGTCCCGAACGTATTGTGCAGGGTAAATCACTGCTTGAATTGAAGCAGTTGCCGCAGCTGGTTGCCGGCGCTTCGCCGCGGGCTGCTCGCCGCGCGGCGGCGCTGTTCCGCATTATCTGCCCCAAGGTGTTATTCCTGCGCCCCATTGAGGCTGAGCTGGCCAAGCTGTTTTGCAATGCCTGGCGCTATATCAATTTCGCTATTGCCAATCAGTTCTACGTCATGGCCCAGCATTTCGAGGCCGACTTTCACGTCATCTATCACGCTCTGCGCGAGGACTATCCGCGCATGCAATCGCTGGCCCGACCGGGCTTTGCTGCGGGACCTTGCTTGCTCAAGGACACTATGCAGCTAGGTGCCTTCAATCACGGCTCCTTCGTCCTCGGCCAGGCAGCCATGATGATTAATGAAGGCTTGCCCTATCTCGTCGTGCAGGACATCAAGCGCGGCTATCCGCTGGCGGAGATGACTGTCGGTATCCTCGGCATGGCCTTTAAACCGGACAGCGACGATCCCCGTTCGTCGCTATCGTACAAGCTACGCAAAATCTTGCTTTTGGAATGCAAACACGTCCTCTGCACCGATCCTTACGTTCCCGATCCGGAGCTGACTCCCTTGGCGGAGGTACTCGATCGGGCCGACCTGCTCATCGTCGGTACGCCGCACACGTGTTATCGTGACCTGCAATGTCGCCAGCCGATCATCGACATTACGGGCCTGATCAAAGGAGCGAGCGGGGTAGCGTTGGCGCCCCGCGAGAACTACTCAGGGCGCTAACGCTACCCCAGTCGGCTTGGAGATTGGCATGAAAATATTGGTCACAGGCGCCGCCGGTTTCATTGGCGGTTATCTGGTCGAAGAGTTATTGCAAGCCGGTCATGAGGTGATTGGCCTCGACAATTTCTCCAAATATGGACCTCTAAAGCAGAGATCTTGGGAGCATCCGGCCTATCATTTCGTCGAAGGCGATGCCAAGGATGTCCATCTACTACAATCGTTGCTGGTCGGGGTGGATCAGGTTGTTGCTGGAGCGGCGCGGATCGGCGGCATTAGCTATTTCCACGAATTCGCTTACGATTTATTGGCGGAGAACGAGCGCCTGACCGCGGCCATCTTCGATGCCGCTATTGACGCTTTTCGGCGTGGCACGTTGAAGAAAATCAACGTCCTCAGTTCGTCGATGGTCTTCGAGAATGCCGCGGTTTGGCCGACGCCGGAAGGTGAGCAACGCCGTTGTCCGCCGCCGGCTTCGACCTACGGCTTTCAGAAATTGGCCACCGAATATTACACCCAAGGCGCCTGGGAGCAGTATCGCTTGCCGTTCACCATTATCCGCCCCTTCAACTGTGTCGGCATCGGCGAACGGCGCGCGCTATGCGAAAAGGAAGTCACGAGTGGCAACGTTCGTCTGGCCATGAGCCATGTCGTGCCGGACCTGATTCAAAAGGTGCTCAAAGGCCAAGATCCGTTGCATATTCTCGGCGACGGCCGGCAGGTGCGCCACTACACCTACGGCGCCGATCTCGCCCGCGGCATCCGTCTGTGCATCGAACGGCCCGAAGCGATCAATGAGGACTTCAACCTCAGCACCGCCGAATCGACAACCGTGTTGCAACTGGCCGAAATGATCTGGAAAAAAATTCGTCCCGGCGTTCCTTTTCGCTATATCAGCGATCCTCCTTATCCCTATGATGTGCAGAAACGCGTGCCCAGTGTCGAGAAGGCCGAGCGCCTGCTCGGCTTTCGTGCGGCCACGCCCTTGAGCGACATCCTCGACATCGTGATTCCCTGGGTCCGCCAGCAGGTGGAGTACGGCAACATCTAACCTATGATCTCTCTCGTCGTGCCAGTCTACAACGAAGCAGACAACATCCAGGCGTTTGTGCGCGACGTGGAAAACGTGGTGAATGAACCACATGAGATACTCATCGTCTACGATTTTCCCGAAGATAACACCTTGCCGGCACTCGCTGCGCTGACGCCGCCGTGCCCTCATGTGCGGCTGGTGCATAACACGCTGGGCCGCGGCGTGCTCAACGCGCTCAAGGCCGGCTTCCAGGCCAGCAAAGGTGACGTCATTCTTGTCATGATGGCCGACCGCTCTGATGATCCGCAGTCGGTGCTGCCGATGGCGCGCCGGGTGCGTGAAGGAGCCGACGTGGTGGCCGGCTCGCGCTACATGCGCGGCGGCCGACAGGAAGGAGGACCGCTGTTCAAACGAACGCTGTCGCGTCTGGCCGGCATGTCGCTCTACTATCTCGCTGGTCTGCCCATTCACGATGCCACAAACAATTTCCGTGCCTACAGCCGCCGAGTGATCGAGCAAATTCCCATCGAAAGTGAAGCGAGCTTCGCCGTAGCACTGGAGCTGACGTTGAAAGCGCATTGGCGCGGCTGGCGCGTGGCCGAGGTACCGACAGTCTGGCGCGATCGCACCGCAGGGCAATCGCGCTTCCGCTTGTGGGTCTGGCTGCCGCATTATCTGCGCTGGTATCTGCGGGCACTGAGCCGTGCGTGGTTCGGTAGAACTAACGAGCCGGAAGCATAAGCGACGGGGTCTCAGAGATTCCTCTTATCCTCTGTCGCCAATCTGTTACAGTTCACGGCCGCGACGCGGTGGGTGGTAGACGAGGCGCGGAGGGCGGGGAACTTTTCCCCTCAGCGGAACGGAAAGTTCCCCCCCTTCGGCGCCCACGGAAGCAACCGCTTACTTCACGTATTTCACCTCCTTGGGCTTGATCCACTTCGTTCCGTCTTTCTCGAAGACGGTGCCCGTCACCATGCCTTCCTTCTCACCGCCGCCGCAGACCTCATGGTGATACGCTTCCTTGCTGCCCTTATCGAGGAAAAGGTACACGACATCCTTGTCGCCTTCCTTGACCTGGATACAGGTTGTGCATTTACGGATGCCTTGCAGCTTCAGCATGCATTTGGCGCACGTGATCTTGCCTTTAAGCGTGACTTCCTTGTCCGCCGCTTGCGCGCTGATGGCGAGGATCACCAACAGCGCCAGGGAAACGCCTAAGTTCCAGATCAGCTTCATTTTTGGACCTCCGAAGGAGAAAAAAGCGCGGGACTCGCCGACTCCACTGCCGGATGAGTTGCCCGCGTTGACTCGTGAATCAGACCAGACATACTTCCGGCTTTCTCATCGATGAGCCGCTTCTCTTGCAGCTTCAGCCAGCGGGCGCGACGCACCCAGTAGAAGCGCACGGGCAGGAACACATCGACCACCTCATCGGCGATGAGCAATCCGCCCATGACTGGCAGGGCCATTGCTGAGATGATTTCGCCGCCCACGCCGGTGGAAAACAACATCGGCGCGATGGCCACGATAGCGACGCCTTCGGTCAGCAGCTTGGGCCGCAGTCGATGCACCGCACCCTCGATCACGGCTTGCCGCAGTTCCTCCAGCGATTGGATCTTTTTCAGGCCGCCGCGCTTGTCAATGGCCTCGCGCAGATACACCAACATGATGATGCCGGTCTCGGTGGCCATGCCGAAAGCGGCGATGTAGCCGACCCAGATGGCCAGGGTGAATGGCTCCGGCGAACTGGACCAGCCGTGCGTGATCTTAGGGAAAAGGAATTGGAAGAAGACACCGCCGGCCAGCGCTTCCGGCACCGCCAACATCATCAGGCAGGCGTCGAGAAAATCCTTGTAGGTCAAGTACAGGATGACGAAGATCAGCACCAGCACGGCCGGCAGGATAATACGCAGCGTTTTGGCCGCCCGAACCTGATGCTCGAACTCGCCCGACCATTCCAGATGCACGCCCTCCGGCAGCTGGACCTTCTCGGCCACAACACGCTTGGCTTCTTCGATGAAGCCGACCACGTCGCGGTCGCCGCGTACATTGAGAGTGACATAGTTGCGCAGCCGCCCGTTCTCGCTCTTAATCACCGCCGGCCCTTCGACGATGCGCACGTCGGCCACTTGCGCCAAGGGAATTTGGAGCGGCGTTCTGCCGTCGGCGATGTGCCAGGGGGCGGCCTCGTGTGCCTCTTCGGAACTGCTGGTCGGCCCGGTCATATCTGCGCTGGGGACGCCGGATGGGCGGCCGGGTCCGCCTCCATTACCGCGCGTCACCAGAAGGCGCTTGACCATCTGCTCATCTTCGCGGAAATCGCGGGCATAGCGGATGCGCACCGGGAAACGGTTGCGCCCCTCGACCGTCTGTGTAATGGTTTTGCCGCCCAAAGCTACCTCAATTGTATCTTGAATGTCGCCGACGCGCACACCATAACGGGCGGCCTTTTGACGGTCGATGGCGATCTCCAGGTAGCCCTTGCCCATGAACGGTTCGGCCACGACGTCCATGGCACCGGGAACCGGCTTGATCGCCTGCTCGACCTCCTTGCACACGCGGTTGATCGTGTCCAGGTCGGGACCGAACACCAGGATGCCGATTTGCGTTCGCACGCCGGTCGAGAGCATGTCCACGCGGTTCTGAATAGGCATGGTCCAAATATTACTCCAGCCCGGCATCTGTACAACATCATTCATCTCCTGCATCAAATCACCCTTGGGACCACCCCTACGCTGCCACAGAATCAGTCCCTTGGCAAACGGTTTTTCCAATTCTTCGCGCAGGGCGACGAATGGCCCCAAGGAGTTCTTATCGTAGTCTTTGCCATTACGTGCCTTGGTTGCTTCCTCGACGAAATGACCGTATTCTTTGCCATGCTCCACGTTGCTTAGCAGATCGCGTCCTGTCTTGGCGGCACGGCCCAGCTCCTCCAGCGCCGCCCAGGTAAACGCTTCCACGCCGCGATCGAACAGCTCCCAATTAATCTTTTTGTGGATACGTTCGATCCACAATTCACGGCGGTGTTTCTCCAATGCCTTGAGAACTTCGCTGGCGAAGGTTTTGCTCGGAGTCCCTAACAATTCGGCGACGGCGTCGAAGAGACGCTGCGGTAGCGATTCCTGCAGTTCCAGGGCGTTTGCCGGCTCTGCCATGAGCACCTGGCGATCGTGCAAGCGTTGAGCGACCACCTGCGTTACCTTGGTTACATCCTCCAGGGCCGGATTTTTCGACAACCACAATCCGTAAAGAGGGGCCAATTCTTGAACCAGCTTGTCTATCTCGGCCTGCTCGAACCGCTCCCTGGCGGTCACGGTTCCGATGTTCTTGAGCAGATCAGCAGTACGGAAGCGGCGCAGCGTATCCTCGACGGCAAAGCGTGTCAGCAGCGGACCCAGTTCCTTCTCGAATTCAAGGTAGCGTTGCAAGGCCAATTCGCGCATCACCTCATCGAACCGTGTCAGGGCTGCCATGGTGGCATCGTTGATAAGGGCGTTGCGTTCTTCAGCATCGGCCCGGCGAACGTAGCCGCGCTCCTCCAGGACGCTCAGGATGAGTCGGACCTGGCGCGCGGCATCGTTGAAGGCCAGGGCGCGACGCGGCCATAACTCGTGCGGCCGAAAATTGACGAACGTCTCGACCATCTCCATCGGCGCCGGGTCAGTCGGCGTGTCAGCGCGGCCGGCTTTATCAATGACCGACTCTACTTCGGGAAACTGACGTAACAAGGCGTCGCGGATCTTGAGATCGTCGGCTGCCTCCGTCACGCTGGCTCGTGGCACCGTGACCGGCATGTCCATGACCGTCTGCTCGTCCAGCGGCGGCATGAATTCGACGCCGATCTTGGGGAAGTGGTAAGCGGCCAGGCCGACCGGTACCAGCGTGATGAAACTCAAGAGTTGCCACAACCAGCCGCGCGTGAAGACCACGGTCAGGAAAATCACCACGGCCAGGACAACGAAGAAGCAAATCTCCCAGTCGTGGTGCGCTGCTCCCATGCCCAGCACCGCCTGCAAGGGGAACATGCCCACGGCCAGAATCAGCAAGACCGCAAACATCCACATGACCAGATTGCGACGCGGCAGCGCCCAGGTCAGCAGCGGTTTGTAAATGTGGATGAAGCTGCGGACGATCCAGTTCTCTTCCTCGCCCCGGATGCGGCCTTTGAGGAATGTCGGAATCAGGGCCGGCACCACCGTCACCGAGATCAATGCGACACCAACCATCGCCAGGCTTTTCGTGAAAGCCATCGGATGAAAATACTTGCCCTCACGGCCGCTCATGGCAAAAACAGGGATAAAAGAGATCAAAATAATCATAACGGAGAAGAAGATCGGCCGGCCCACCATGCGGCAGGCGCGGACGACGATTTCAGTGGTGTTGCCGCGCACCGGCTCAGCGCCGAAATGTTCCTTCAGGTGATGCGTAGCATTCTCGACCATGACGATGGCCTGATCGACCAAGATGCCGATGGAGATGGTGATGCCGGCCAGAGACATGATGTTAGCCTGCACGTCGAGGATGTGAAGCATGCGCAGTAGCCACAGCATTAAAAACGAGAACAACACCGATAGCGGCAGCGTCACGCAGATGACGAAGACGCTGCGGAAGTGCATCAAAATGAGCAAGATGGCCACGCTGGCGATGAGCATTTCGTGCCCCATCACTTCGGTGACATTGTGAATGGCCCCGTGGATCAACCGGGTGCGGTCGTAGGCGGGGACAATGTGAACGCCGGGTGGCAGAGCCGGTTGCAGTTCCTGGATTTTTTGTTTGATGCGGTTGGTGACGGCCAACGGGTTCTCGCCGTAGCGCATTAGAACAGCGGCACCGACCACTTCGCTGCCGCCCTTGATGAAAACGCTGCGGCGGAACTGTGTGCCCACCTGCACGCGGGCCACATTTTTGACAAAGATGGGTGTCCCGTTGCGCGAAGCAAGGACCGTGTCTTCGATGTCCTTGAGGACTTGTTGCTCGCTGGTACGGGAGCCGTCCGCGAGTGTACCGAGCCAACCGACGCCGCGGATAAGGTACTCGGCATTGTTCTTCTGCACGACGCGACCGCCGACGGCAGAGTTGCTGCGGGCCACGGCTTCATACAACTCGCCGAGCGTGATATTGTAGGCGCGGAGAGCATTGGGATCGACATCGATCTGGTATTCCAGCGGCGTTCCGCCGACGGTGGCGACCTCAGCCACGCCGGGCACCGAGTTGATTTCCGGACCGATGTAATATTTCTGCAAGGCCCAACGGCGCCCCGGCTCCAGGTCACCGCCTTCGACGGTGTACCAGAAGATTTGGCCGACCGCTGTGGTGTCCGGGGCCAGGTACGGCACCACGCCTTCGGGCAGGAAAGTGCTGGCCAGAGTCAAACGCTCCAGCACACGCTCGCGGGCAAAGTAGAAATCGATATTGTCCTCGAAGATCAGCACGATCATCGAGAAGTTGAATTCCGAGGACGAGCGCACGGTTTTGACGCCGGCCAAGCCCTGCAATTTAAGAGAGAGCGGATAGGTTATTTGGTCCTCGATCTCGCGCGGGCTGCGGCCGGGCCAGTCGGTGAAAACGATGACCTGGTTTTCCGACAAGTCCGGGGTAGCATCCATCGGCGTGTGCAGCACGGCGTAGACAGCAAACAGTGCCAGCACCGCCGCCATGAACAATACCAGGAAGCGATTGCGGATCGAATATTCGATAATTTTTTCGATCACGGTTCCTTCTCCACCTATTGGGGATGAGGAGAGGAGCGGACGGTTAGGGCCAGGCAGAAGCGTTTAGCGCGACCCGATTGCTCTGCCGGTCCTGCCGCCGTCCCCCATGTTCCCGCGGCTACTTTTGTTTCTTGGCCTTGGCTTTTAGCTCCTTCACCTTGGCGAGTGTTCGCTCCGGGTCCGCCAAGGCGTTGTCCTTACACCCCGTGCAGCAAAGAAAGACTTTTTGGCCGTTGATTTCGACCATAGCCGGCGGCCCCATTTGGCCGAGCAGATTGTCCGTCTCGATGGGGCAGTATTTCTGCTCCTCGGCCAAGCGTCGGTTCTCTGGGCTGAGCTTGGCGAGGTTGGCCTGCACCTTGGAGTTCTTGTCATGCCTCATCGACGGCCGGACGGTGGTCTTCGCCGAGGCATGTTCGCTATGCGGTCCGCCGCTGGCGCCGAAGTAGGTGGAGGCGGCTCCCGCTGTCAGCCGCGTTTCGGCGTCGATGAGGAACGAGCCGGTCGTCACCACCCGCTCGCCCTCTTGCAGTCCGCGAACCACGGGGTAGAAGCCGCCGCAGCGCGGTCCCAACTCCACTTCAACTCCTTCATAAACATCCGGTTCCGTCTCGCGGTAAACGAACTTGCGGCTGCCGGTGTCGATCACCGCGCGTTCCGGCACGGCCAACACTTGCCCTTGTCGATACTTCTGTTTCTGGTGTTCGCTCGCGTCCGACGGCAGCAGATCTAGCCGTGTGATGGGGACCTGAAGTTGTACGGTAGCGTACATGCCCGGCCGCAGCTCATGGTCCGGGTTATCCATGTCGAAGCGCACCATGAGCGTGCGTGTGGCAGCATCCATATGGGGATGGACAAAGACGATGGTTCCCTTGAACTGCCGATTGGGGAACGCCTGGGTAGTGGCGATGACAGGCAGCTTCTTGTCCACCGCATCTTTAAGGAAGGGCCAATCGTCCTCGTAAACCTGGCCCTCGATCCACACGGTAGATAAGTCGGCCACGTCGTACAGCCGGGCACCTTCTTCGACATACTCGCCTTCGACCTGGTACTTCTTGATGACGTGGCCGTGGATCGGCGAACGGATGGTGAGATGCGTAACGGTTTTGCCGCTCTGCACGATTTTGTCGATCTGCTCGTCATCGATGCCCCACAGCCGCAGCCGATCACGGGCCGTGCGTTCGTCGTCTCGATCGCCGTTCTGCCGGGCGTCCAGCAGGTTTTTGATGGTGACAGCGAGGTAGGGGTTGTACAGCTCCGCCAACGGCTCGCCTTTCTCGACGAGCTGGCCGGTAACGTTGGCGTACAGCTTGTCGATGCGGCTCTTGCCCGTGGGACGGGCCGTGATACGAGCCAGTTTGCGCTCGTCGAACTCAACAAAGCCGACCGCCCTGATCTCATGGGTCAAGGACTGATAGCTAATCTCGGTCGTTTCGATACCGGCGACGGCTACCTTGTACGGTGTCAGCTGGACGCGGCTGACGACGCCGGGCGGCAGCGCCTCGTCCTCTTCTTTGCTGCCCTTTTTGCGCCTGGATAGCGGCATGGCACAGATGGGGCACTTGTCCGGATGATCGCGGACAATAGTCGGGTGCATCGGGCACCAGTATTCGCTATCGGGGCTGACAGCCGTTTCGGTCTTCAGCACGGGCCGCGTCCATTTTTCGTAGTAGGCGTTGATGGTGTCCCAGTAGGCGATGATGCCCCCGATGGCGGCCAGGATGGCGATAAAACGTAGTCGGGCCAGCTTGACCAGAACGACGAAATGGAACCACCACCCCATTTTTCCCAGCGGCCCCAGTCCTGGCGGAGCGCGAAGGCCGCCTTCGTCGGCAGAATCGGCGGATTGAGAGATATTCTGACTCAACATAAGATCTTCTCCTCATGAAGGAATCCCCTCGGTTGGCGACACTTCTACGAAGCGTCGCTAAACAGCTGAGTTGTGGGACTATTCCTAAATGAGGAGGTGTCGCAGCGCGATGACGAGGTCGGACGATGGAGGAGACCAGTAGGAAGAAGGAGCGAATCGACCGCATTTCAGTTCGCAGCCCATGAACTGGAACGGGTCGCAGCTGTCATGGAGCGCGAAAACGAGAACGTTTACTGAATAGCGGCCAAAATCCGAACAAGAAACGAGCTGGGCTTCGGTGAGAGTCTTTTGGCATCCCAACGAACGGATCTGCTCGGCAGGACGGCTGGCGGCTTGCTGGGCGGCCTGACAGCAACAACAGCACGGTTTCGTTGTCGTGGACTCTTGGTTCCCGCGCTCCATCGGCTCGCCGGCAGGATCAGCACAGCAAGAGCGATCACAGCAGATGGACGGGACCAGGATGCTCAAGCAGAAAGGTTTGATGTGTCCATCCGGGCAGTGGCACTGCAAATGAGGCAAGCCGGCCAGCAGCGTCGAAACTGCCGTCGTCCAAACTCCTATCGCCCAGAGAATCGCACGCAGCCGGATCATGCCCCTATTCTATAGCTGGTAAAGATGGCGAGTCAATTGCAGTGTTTCCCCTGCTTCTCTCGTTTGCTCATAGTCTGCGGGTCTCTCCGTTGCGCGCGGACGGGTTCTTTCAAGTAAATTGCCACGCATAACCGAACAAAAGAGCATACGCATAGTTTGCGCCCATTCCGCGACGGAGACAGGTTGCTTCGTCGCCAGGCTTGGAGGATTAGGAGGGATGGAGCCCGCAATCCGTCTCCTCACCTCGCGCATCCGAGATGTGCTGTTCTTCGTCCTCGTTGGGGCCGGCGTCTTGGGTTGCAGCGCATGTCCCAGCGGCGGTCCCGCGCCGTTGCCGGCGTCATCTTCTCCTCTGACGCAGGTGTGTTATTATCCCGACCAACCTCCGGACGAAAGTTCGCCGCCTTCCCTGACCATGCCGGCCGTGGTCTCTCCGGGCGGCTCTCGCCCCCTGCAATTCCTCGCGCTTTCCGGCGGCGTGGCGGGAGCGCCGTTCACCGCTGGCGTCTTGGTGGGCTGGAGCCAATCCGGCAAGCGGCCCGCCTTCGATCAAGTGACCGGCATCAGCAGCGGATCGTTGATCGGCGCCTATGCCTTTCTCGGTCCCAAGTACGACGCTCCGATGCAACGCCTCATCTTAACCATGACCTCGTCAGACCTGATCAAGTTTCGGCCCCTGTGCTGTATGCTGCTCGACGGCGCGTTCGGTTCGGCCAAGCCCGCGGAGCGACTGATCCGCCGGGCCTTCGACGATACTTTCATGGCCGACCTGCGCTGCGCCTATGCCGAGGGGCGGCGTTTATTCATCGGCACTATGAACCTGGAGACCAAGCGCCTGGCGATCTGGGACCTTGGCGCCATCGCTTCAAGCGGCCGACCGGATGCGGATGACCTGGTTCGCAAAGTACTACTGGCCGCCGTTTCCTGGCCCGGTGCGGTGCCGCCCGTTTGTTTCGATGTCGAGGTTAATGGCTGCTGTCATCGTGAAGAGCATTGCGATGCTGGGTCGGTCGCTATGGTGCTGCCGCCGATTAGCCCCTTTCCCAGCAGTCCAGCCGGTTCAGACCTGTACGTACTCGCCAGCCGCAAATTATACTCCGATCCAGAGCCGGTGCCCCACAGGGCGTTTCACCGGCTGAAACCTTCGGTGACGGCGATCTTTGAAGCACTGACCCGCGCCGATGTTAGCCATTTGTATTCCCTGTGTCTGCTCTCTGGAATGCGTTTTCATATGCTGGCCTTGCCTCAGGGCTATCATGGCGAACCGCCGAGCATTGCCAATTTGTATCCCAAGGAGGCTCGGCAGCTGTTCGAGACCGGCTATCATATGGGCGTCGGTGGTCCTTGTTGGCGCTGTACTCCCCCTGGCGCGGAGGCCGGCGAAGGAGCCTTTCCGCGCGATGGCCGGGAAGTCCGGCACTAGAGCGCATTGCAAGGGGGTGTAGCGTTTTTCTCCTTCCCCCTTGTGGAGGAGGGAGAAAGACCTCTAGCCGCTACACCTACTTGCAAGGCGCTCTAATCTACCATTCACCCAGTCATTCCCGTTCCGCGCAGCAGCAGGCTGAACAATTCGCCAAGAAAACAGAAGATCACAACCACGTAGAGGATGCCGGTCGCTGATTGTGTGGAGCGGATGCGCACTGTCTGCCAGGCCATCCAGTCCAGCCCCAACGGCGCTGCCAAACCCACCAGCCAACGCAACGGCAGCAAATAAACTGCATCGCCACTCTTTAGACTAACGAGTGAATGCAACGCGGCCCAGCAGCCCAGAGCATAACCATCCACCATCAGCCGGGCGACTGTAGCTATTGCCAGCGCCGCCAGCAAACGCATCAACGGCCTCAGTGACATGGTCGGGGCGATCAGATAGGAATGGCCCAGGAGCATTGCCGTCACTGCCGAACCAAGCAAGGCAGCCGAAGTCGCATCGCCCATCCAGGCGATGCGTGGCGCGGAGTGCGGGGCGAGAGAAGCTAACTCGTCGTTTGTTACTCGCTCCGCGCTCCGCGCCACGCGCCACTCGGCACAGGCCAGCACCAAGGTGGTCAGCACAATGAATGTCCGTCCCCCCGGCGCCCCTTCCAGCCCCCACACCATCGAACCAACGAAGGACAGGGCCAAGGCTGTGCCAAGCCAGGTCAACAGCGGCCAATCGGCACTGTCGCGGACACAAACCAGGGCCAGGCCCGCCAGGGCCAGGGCTGTCAGGAAATGGGTGCGGAAAAAGCGCGGATTGATAATTTGGCGAGCGGGGCTGCGTAAACGCCCCGAGGGCAACAGCAGCAAGCAGCCGATCATTCCGGCGGCGAGACGAAGCGCGAAAACAGCAAGCATGTTCCTCACCGCGGACCGTAGATCAAGGCCATCAGCTCGTTACGCGTGGCCTGGTTATCACGGAAGATGCCGCGCATGGCGCTGGTGGTGCAGATGCCGCCCGGCTTACGAACGCCACGTATCGTCATACACGTGTGCGCCGCCTCCAAAATGACGGCGACGCCGCGCGGGTTGATTTCTTCCATCAACAGATCGGCCAGCTCTTCGGTCATACGCTCCTGGACTTGCGGCCGATGCGCCAACGCCTCGACAACGCGCGGCAGCTTGCTCAAACCGACGATCCGGCCCGCCGGCAGATAGGCAATATGGGCCTTACCTATAAAAGGCAGCAAATGATGCTCACACATGGATGCAAATTCGATGTCGCGCACCAACACCATCTCATCGTATTTCTGGGTGAAAGTTTTGCTCAACAGTTGCCGAGGATCGGTGCGCAGACCCGAGAACATTTCGGCATACATGCGGGCGACGCGGGCGGGCGTCTCTTGCAGTCCTTCACGGGTGGCATCTTCGCCGATGGCTCGCAGAATCTCACGGATGGCTGCCTCGATGCGCGCAAGATCTACTTTCTCCTCCGGCGCCCCGTTGCGGGCGACCGAGTTGGACGTTTGCGATCGAGAGATTGAATGCCGCATGTCGGCGTTCCTCCGTGCCTAAGGTACGTTAAGCGTAGTGTACCGCTGTCGATAAATTGAGAAGCCCTCTCTTCTTTTTTAGACTGTTTCGCAAAACAATCAAGGAAACCGGCAACTCTCGGAGTCTATGCTCTATTCCCTTGTTCGGGGGATGCGCAAAGGTGGTTCAGAGACGGGCCGGAAGCCAGGCATTGTGATACAATCGCCAATGAGTCCATCAACGAAACAGAAAAGAGCGGATCGACGACGTTTTTCCACCTTAACTTGTTAGTAAATGAGGAACCGATCATGGCAGCGCAGCGGCTCTCACGACGTCAGTTTCTTCACAACACTCTCACGGCGGGCGGGGTAGCGGCCTTGACTGCCTTGAGTTGGTCCCGCGTTTGGGGGGCCAATGAACGACTCCGCGTCGCCTCGGTCGGCGTGGAAGGCAAAGGCTGGTCGGATCATATCTCTGTTGCCGCCAGCCCGCATGTGGAAATCGTGGCTCTCTGCGATGTTGATGAAGGCGCGGATCATCTCGGCAAGGCGGCCGAGAAATATCCGCGGGCCAGACGTTTCACCGATTGGCGACGGCTGTTCGAGCAAGCGCGCGATTTTGATGCCGTCATTGTCTCGACACCGGACCACATGCACGCGCCGATCGCGCTGCCGGCCATGAAACTAGGCAAACATGTCTTTTGCCAGAAGCCGCTGACGCACACGGTCTTCGAGGCCCGGCAGATGCGCCTGGCGGCGGAAAAATACCATGTCGTCACCCAGATGGGCAATCAGATTCAATCGCACCAAGCGTACCGCACGGCCGTCAAGCTAGTCCACGATGGCGTCATTGGCCGGGTGAAAGAGGTCCATTCATGGCAGAGCGGTCCGATGCGCTGGATACTGGTTGATGATCGCCCCCCCGGAGCCGATCCGGTCCCGCAGACCCTGCACTGGGACGAGTGGCTCGGCGTCGCACCAGAACGGCCATACAAAACAATAAAAGATAAGCAAAAGGACAAGCCGCTGTATCACCCGTTCAACTGGCGGGCCTGGCAGGACTTCAGCAACGGCCAGCTCGGCGATTTCGGCTGCCACATTCTCGATCCGGTCTTCCTGGCCCTTGGCCTGACTGCGCCGACAACCGTCCACGCGGAAGCACCGGCGCTCAACCGCGAAATATGGTACAAACGCTCCACAGTCTCTTATCAATTCCCCGGTACCGAACGCACCGCCGGTCAGATGCTGTCTCTGACCTGGTATGATGGCCAGGGACACGTGCCGCCGCCAGAAGTGCACGGTCTGCCGAAAAAGTATAAACTTCCTATGGCTGGCTCGGTGTTGATCGGCGAAAAAGGTTCCATGGTCATCCCGCACTTCGCCTTGCCAAAGCTGTTCCCCGAAGAGAAATTCGCTGACTTTAAGATGGAAGTGGTACCGTCAGTTGATCACTACGTTTCGTGGGCGGACGCTTGCCGTGGCGAAGGCAAAACGACATCTTCGTTCGCCTATGCCAGCCCACTGACGGAAACGGTACTGCTTGGCACCATCGCCATCCGCGTTCCCGGCGAGACGCTGCGTTGGGACAGCACACGCCTGGCCATTCCCAACTCGACTGCGGCCAACGGTCTCCTTACCAAGCGCTATCGCAAAGGTTGGGAGCCGTCTTGGATTGCCTGATGCTCCAGGGTATATTTCCGAGCCGGTGGTCAGTAATTCAACCCCGGCACGGCCACGCCGCGCTCTTTCGCGCAGCGCACGGCATCTTCATATCCTGCATCAACATGGCGCACCACGCCTGTGCCAGGATCGCTGGTCAGCACACGCTGTAAGCGCACGGCGGCTTCCGGGCTACCGTCGGCGACGACGACCATGCCAGCGTGCAGGCTGTAGCCGATGCCCACGCCGCCGCCGTGATGGACGCTGATCCAGCTAGCGCCGCAGGCTGTGTTGATGAGAGCGTTGAGGATCGGCCAGTCGGCGATGGCGTCGGAGCCGTCACGCATGCCTTCGGTCTCGCGGTTGGGCGAGGCCACTGAGCCGGCGTCGAGATGATCGCGGCCAATCACGATGGGCGCCTTCAATTCGCCGCGAGCTACCAGGTCATTGAAACACAGGCCGAGTTGGGCGCGTTCGCCATACCCCAGCCAGCAGATGCGGGCCGGCAACCCCTGAAAATGCACGCGCTCACGTGCCAGCTTGATCCAGCGCGTCAGCGCTTCATCGTGCGGGAACATGTCCAGGACAGCGCGATCGGTGCGGTAGATGTCTTCAGGAGCGCCAGAGAGGGCCACCCAGCGGAAGGGGCCGCGCCCCTCGCAGAATAACGGACGAATGTACTCCGGAATAAAGCCGGGGATACGGAAGGCATCGCGGACGCCCGCTTCAGCAGCCTGGGCACGGATGTTATTGCCGTAATCAAAAGTGATTGCTCCCCGCGCTTGCAGGTCAAGCATGGCGCGCACGTGAATGCCGATGGATTCCATGGCGCGGCGCACGTATTCTTGCGGCTGCTCGCGGCGCAGTCGATCGAGGTCCTCGCCGGGCGAACGCAGCAGGGGAACGTAGCCGTTGAGCGTATCATGGGCCGAAGTCTGATCGGTGAGCACGTCGGGCACAATGCCGCGCCGCACTAATTCCGGCAGCACTGCCGCGGCATTGCCGAGCAAGCCGACAGAAAGCGCCTGGCCACGCTGTTTCGCTTCCAAGAGCCAGCCGAGCGCTTCCTCGAGATCATCACTTTTGCGATCCAAATAGCCTGTTTTCAGGCGGCGCTCGATGCGTTCGGGATTGACCTCAACGCCGAGGAACGCAGCGCCGTTCATGGTCGCGGCCAACGGCTGTGCCCCACCCATGCCGCCGAGTCCGGCGCTGACCACGAGCCGGCCTGCCAAACTGCCGCCGAAATGCCGGCGGGCGCAGGCGGCAAATGTCTCGTAGGTGCCCTGTAAGATGCCCTGCGAACCGATGTAGATCCAGCTTCCGGCCGTCATCTGTCCATACATGGTCAGCCCCATCGCTTCCAGGCGGCGAAATTCTTCCCATGTGGCCCATTTGGGCACAAGCAGACTGTTGGCAATCAACACGCGCGGCGCCATCTCATGCGTGCGGAAGACGCCGACCGGCTTTCCCGATTGCACCAGCAGTGTTTCGTCGTTTTCCAACTTGCGCAACGTGGCGACAAGGGTGTCAAAGGCCTGCCAGTTCCGCGCCGCTTTGCCCGCGCCGCCATAAACCACCAGGTGATCCGGGTCCTCGGCCACCTCCGGATCAAGATTGTTCATCAACATGCGCAGGGCCGCTTCCTGGATCCAGCCCTTACACGTACGTTCAGGACCGCGCGGAGAGCGCACCAATCGCGGGCCAGCTGACGGAACTTTGACGCTACCAGGCACTGGTTGTTCGAGCGATACACCGGACATCGGTATATCCTCCATTGGGCTGCTACTTTATTGTCAAGTCCGACGGTTTGACACCCTTCTTGTACCCGCCGAAACCGAAGGGCAACGGCTTATACTCGCCGACAAGCTCCACGTTTGATTTGGCCGGGATTTTGTCTTCCATACCGACAGCCCAGTAGGCGGCGTTGACGAGCAAGCGCCGCAGTCCCTCACTCTGGAGGTCCGGAGATGCCCCCATTGTCGTCGTGAAGACGCGGCCGATCTTGCCCGAAGCGCTCTGGTAGGTCTTGGTCCAGGCGATTGGCATCATCGGATCGTTCTTCTTGCCCTCTACGGGCGGATCGGTCGGTTTCATGCCTTGGAGCACTTGGCCGAGGACCAGCGGTTTGCACTCGCTTGTCAAATGAACTTCATAAACATCGGTCGGCCCCCAGATGTCGCCATCATGGATGCCGCGGAGGATGGGGTTGTCCTTCTGGTCCTTGACGAGAATGCCACGCGTGCTTTCTTTTCCGTGACGGCCCCAGTGAGCGACCCAGGTTTCGCCGAGGACCTGCCGGCCGAAGCCGCCTCTCCATTCCGTCTTGCTGTTCCAGGAGTATTTCGCATAGGTCTTGCTTTTGAGATTAAAAGCGTGCGTCGCCGTGCGCAGGCCGAGGATGGGCCGGCCCGACTCGACATACTCGACGATGTGTTTCATTTGTTCGTCCGGCAGATTGCGAAAACGTGTGAAGAGGACCAGCAAATCGGCATCCTTAAGCATTTCCAAGCCGGGGATGTTGTCGTTCTTATTGGGATTGATGGTACCATCGGAGGGATCGATGGCAAACAGCACAGTACACTGGAAACCGTGATGCCGGGCCAAAATTTTGCCGAGCTGCGGCAGCGCTTCCTCGGAGCGATATTCTTCGTCGCCGCTGACAAGGACGATGTGCTTGCCTTTGCCGGGGCCGTTGCTACCGTTGTAGACGACCCAGGGATCGCCGGCATGACAAGGTGACAAGATGACAAGGTGACAAGGTGACAGGGCGATCACCATGACCAGCCATTGCGGCATCCAACGAGACAACGTCGTCCACTTCATGGCTTAATTCCTCTTCGTGTCACCTTGTCGCCTTGTCAATTTGTCACCTTGTCAATTCTGCCGGCACAGGCGATTGCGTTTTGCCGGTGGCGCACCACTCGATGCCCCGGATCATCAGCACCTGGAAGCCAGGACTTTTCATGGCCGCGACATCGTGACCGAGGACGTTCTCGCAGACGCGGCCTTTGCCGTAATGGGATACCCATACCACCGGCTCGTCCTTGCCGCTGTTTTTTGGATCAATGTTCTTGTCGGAATAAGCCGTGGCCAGTACGACACTGTCGGGAAACATTACGGAGTTTTGATACAACTCATCGTTGCTATGCTGGAACACGCCCGGCATGCCTTTGGTGATGGGGTGATCCTTGTCGGTGATCCGGACGGTGAAGACGTGGCGTTTGCCATGGTTGCCTTGCTTGCGCCAGCCGCCAGCGATGGCGCGCTCAAATTCCTTATCGAACGCGCTGCCGCTGGTAAACGCTGAGGAGGCGTAGTGATAGACCAATAAGCCCTTGCCGCCCTTGACGGCATCGGTGAAGGCTTGCTTGTTCTCTTCCGACCAACGCGTATCAGGGCCGCCTTTGTCCGTATCTTTGTAGTTGAGTAGCAGCACATCGTATTTGGCGAGATTATCGGCCGTCAGATCTTTGTGGGGTGTTTCGGTCACGTCCACTTTCATGCCGGCCTTGGTGAGAAAGTCCTTGATGAAAGCCGTAGTCGCCTTCCAGTCGTGGGCGCGGTGATCGCCGGTGATGATGAGGACATGAATTTCCTTTTTGTCATCGGCGAGGCCAGTAACGGCCAAGACCAGCAGTGCCGCCGTGCTGGCCACAAATAAGCGTCGCATCATGATGGGGACTCCTTTAAGGGTGGGGCAAGGGAGGCGGAAGCGTAAAGGACGGCTGTTTTCCGTCGCTAACGCTTCCGGCTCGTTGCTTCACCAGATCACAACAGGTTTGGGGTTGAGCTTGCTGCGCACCGCGTCCTTGGGGGCCGGGAATGCCTCGAAAAATTCCGGCATGTTGTACAAGGGGCCAAGCACGCGGAAGCGCGCCGGTGAATGATAGTCCGTCCGCACCTGCCGCCGCAAAAACTCATCGCGGACAGCGGCGCGCCAGATCATGGCATAAGAGAGAAAGAAACGCTGCTCAGGAGTGAAGCCATCAATCTTCGCCGGCGCGGGTTTGCCCTTAAGCGTCTTCTTAAAAGCGAGATAAGAGATTTTCAAACCGCCAAGATCGGCGATATTCTCGCCCAGTGTCTGTTCGCCATTGATTTTGAGATCGTCAATGGGAACATATTTGCTGTATTGTTCGCGGATTTCCTGGGCGCGTTTCTTGTAAGTCTCGGCGTCTTGCGGCGTCCACCAGTCGCGCAGGTTGCCGTCGGCGTCGAACTTGCGGCCCTGGTCATCGAAACCGTGCGTCAACTCGTGGCCAATCACCATGCCAATGCCGCCATAGTTGACGGCGTCGTCCGCCTTGGCATCGAAGAAGGGCGGTTGCAGAATGCCAGCGGGAAAGACAATCTCATTGAGGCTGGGATTGTAGTAGGCGTTGACGGTTGGCGGTGTCATCTCCCATTGCGTGCGATCGACCGGCTTGCCGATCTTGTCCAGGTCGAAGCGCATCTGAAATTCCTGAGCCTGCATCACATTGAGAACGTACACGTCGCGGTCCACGGCCAAGCCGGAGTAATCGCGCCATTTGACTGGATAGCCGATCTTCACCGCCATGGCATCGAGCTTACGGATCGCCTCTTCGCGCGTTTTCGGCTGCATCCAATCGAGCTTGGCCAGGCGCTCGCGGAGCGTGTCCTTGAGGTTGGCTACCAGCGCTTCGGCCTTGTTTTTCGCATCGGGCGGGAACTCTTTCTCAACGTAAAGCTGGCCCAGCGCTTCGCCGAGCAGGTGATCGGTGGCTCGCACAATGCGCTCCCAGCGTGGCAGATTGCGCGGCGTGCCGGTCAGCACCGTGCCTTTGAAATGGAAATCCTCTTCGACGAATGGCGAGCTGAGCTTATCGGCGTAGCTGTTGAGCAGCTTCCAGCGCAGGTAAACCTTCCATTCC